>NZ_JBSGVQ010000003.1:268233-284367 GCF_053608525.1 Nocardia sp. NPDC055029 | reverse complement strand
GGTCCGCTGCTTGTGTGCAGCGGACCGGCGGTCGCACCTTCGGCAACCGGGCAGCGGCAGCCGAAGGCCGGGTCGCGCGACCTCCCGACAAGGTCGCGGCCCTCGCGGCCCGGGCTCTTGCGAGGGCAGCCCGGGCTGGCTTGTCAGGCGTCGCGGCGGTTGACCACCACGAGCGCACCGGCGAACACGATCGCCACGAAGACGGCGAAGTAGATCAGGCTGCCCCACACGCCCCAGTGCCAGTTGCCCGCGACCTCTTCGACGGTCAGGAAGCGCTGCGCGTTCTGGAACGGCAGGAACGGCTTCACGGTGCGGCCGAAGCTGCCGAACGCGCCGAGCAGACCCTCCAGCAGCAGCGACCACAGCACGATCAGCGAGATCGCGGCGGCGGACTGGCGCACCAGCACGCCGACGCCGATGGCCAGTACCACGCACAGGAAGGCGTAGATCGGGATGCCGTAGATGGCCCGCCAGTTGCCGTCGAGTACCAGCAGCGGCGCGTCGTCACCGACGAACAGCTTGGATACCGCGAAGGCGACGAGCGCGAGCACACCGGTCAGCACCGCGGCGTATACGCCGACCAGGCCCGCCTTGGACAGGATGACCTTCGACCGGTTCGGCACCGCGAGGAAGCTGGCGCGGATGACGCCGAAGCGGTATTCGCTGGTCACCGTCAGCGCGGCCATGATCATCAGCACCATCACGCCGAAGCCGGAGACGCCGGAGGTCACCAGGCTCGGGGTGAGCAGGGTCGGCATTTCCCCGGGCGGGGTGTTCTCGGCCCGGGTGACCAGCGCGATCAGCGCGGCCAAGCCGATGCCGAGGACAACCACGATCGCCGAGCACCACCAGGGCGAGCGAGTCGAGGTGAGCTTGATTCGTTCCGCAGCGAGCACGCCCATCAGAGCGCACCTCCCATCACCTGGTCGAAGCCTGCGCCGTGGTACTCCACCGCGCCGCCGGTCATCCGCATGAACGCCTCCTCGAGGGAGGCCTGCTGCGGTGCCAGCTCGTAGAGCGTGACGTTGTTGGTTCCGGCCACCTTGCCGACCTCGTCGCTGGTCACGCCCGCGACGATCAGCGCGGCATCGCCCTCTTCCCGCACGGTCATGCCGTGCGAGGTGAGCAGGCTGCGCAGCTGGTCCAGCTGGGGGCTGCGGACCCGGACCGACTGCTCGGAGGCGCGGTCGATGAAGTCCTTGGTGGTGGTGTCGGCGATGAGCTGACCACGCCCGATGACAATCAGGTGCTCGGCGGTCTGGGCCATCTCCGAGAGCAGGTGGCTCGACACCAGCACGGTGCGGCCCTCGGCGGCCAGCCGCTGCATGAACCGGCGGATCCACAGGATGCCCTCGGGGTCGAGACCGTTGACCGGCTCGTCGAACAGCAGCACCTTCGGATCGCCGAGCAGGGCGCCCGCCAGGCCGAGCCGCTGCGACATACCCAGCGAGAACCCGCCCGCGTTCTTGCCTGCCACCTCGGACAGGCCGACCAGCCGCAGCACCTCCTCGACCCGCGACTTCGGCAGGTCGTTGGACACGGCCAGCCACTCCAGGTGCGCGCGCGCCGAACGGTTCGGATGCACCCACTTGGCATCGAGCAGCGCGCCGACCTGGGTCAGCGGACGCTCCAGATCCTCGTAGCGCTTGCCGTCGATCAGCGCGGTACCCGAAGTCGGCCGGTCGAGGCCGAGGATCATCCGCATGGTCGTCGATTTACCGGCACCGTTGGGTCCGAGGAACCCGGTCACCTGTCCTGGGTGGACGGTGAACGAGAGATCCTGCACCGCGACGGTCTGGCCGAATTGCTTGGTCAGGCCCCTCAGCTCGATCATGAGCCACAGCTTGCCCGACAAAAGTGGCGAGCGCGTCGCCGTGAGGTCGCGAGTCGGGTCATCCTCGAGGATGACCCCGACCCTTACCTTGCTGGGGAAGAAGCCTGAGCCCAGAACCGCTTGGGGATGCGGCCCGCCTCGCGGGCGAGGTAACCGGCCCGCACGGCCGCCGCCATCGCCGAGGCCATCAGCTCCGGCTCGCGGGCCCTGGTGACCGCGGTGGCCAGCAGCACCGCCGAGCAGCCGAGTTCCATGGCGAGGGCGGCGTCGCTGGCGGTGCCGATGCCCGCGTCGAGGATGACCGGCACGCCCGCGGCGGCGACGATCATCTCGATGTTGTGCGGGTTGCCGATGCCGAGACCGGTGCCGATCGGTGAACCGAGCGGCATGACCGCGGCGCAGCCCGCGTCCTCGAGGCGCTTGGCGAGCACCGGGTCGTCGTTGGTGTAGGGCAGGACGACGAAACCGTCGTCGACCAGCTGTTCGGCGGCGTCGAGCAGCTCGAACGGGTCGGGCAGCAGGGTGCGTTCGTCGGCGACGACCTCGAGCTTGACCCAGTTGGTGTCGAGCGCCTCGCGCGCCAGCTGCGCGGTGAGCACGGCCTCGGCGGCGGTGCGGCAGCCCGCGGTGTTGGGCAGCAGGGTGATGTCGAGGCGCTTGAGCAGGTCGAGGACCCCGGTACCGCCCGCGGCGTCGACCCGGCGCATCGCCACGGTGGTGAGCTCGGTGCCGGAGGCGACAAGGGCCTCTTCGAGGACGGCCAGGTTCTCGGCGCCGCCGGTGCCCATGATCAGGCGCGAGCCGAATTCCTTGTCCGCGATGCGCAGTGGCGCCGGCTCAGCCACCCTGCACCGCCGTCAGCACCTCGATGGTCCAGCCGCGGCCGACGGGCTCGTCCCAGCGCGACTTCGGGAAGACCGCGCCGTCGACCGCCAATGCCACGCCCTGGCACGGCAATTCGAGTCGGGTGAGCAGTTCGCGGATGCTCAATGGCTCGGCGAACTCGTGGTCGACACCGTTGACGGTGACACCGATCGGAATGGTCGAGGTCATCGAACTCCTCCTTGGAACAGCTGCAACGCCGGAAAGCGTTGCGGTGATGCGACTTCCGCGATCGCGGGCGACTCGTCGCCGAGCAGCCGCGGGACGAGGGTCGCGGTGAGGGCGAGGGTGAGCATGCCGTTGCGGCCGTGGCCGGTGGCGGCGACGACCCGGTCGTCGAGCGGGCCGAGCAGCGGCAGGTTGTCGGGGGTGCCGGGGCGGGAGCCCGCATTCGCCTCGGCCAGTTCGTATTCCGAGATGCCGGGCAGGATCGCCTCGGCGTCGGCGATCAGGTCGCGTACGCCGCCGACGGTGACCGTGGTGTCGAAACCGGCTTCGTATTGGGTGGCGCCGACGACGATGCCGTCCTCGCGTGGCACCAGGTAGACCTGCCTGCCGTGCACGCGCGCCCGGATCACCCGGCTCGGCGCCGGACTCACGCCGGGACGCTGCCGCAGCCGCAGGATCTCGCCCTTCACCGGCCGCACCGGCAGGCCGGGCCATAGGTCGGCGGAGTGGGCGCCCGCGGCGAGCACCACCCGGTCGTGCGGTAGATCATCCAGTGCGGCAACGGCTTCCGCGCGAATCCTGACACCGGCGGCAGTACAGGCGGCACGCAATGCACGCAGCACCCTGCGGTTATCGATCGCGGGCTCGGTGGTGGCCAGCAGACCGGCCCGGACCGTGCGGGCCAGCACGGGCTCCACAGCGCGCACACCGGCGCGATCCAGCACCCTCAGGTCGTGACCGAAACCGGCCAGCCAGTCCGCGACGGTGCGCAGGTCGGCGGCATCGGCGCCGTCGAGGGCGACGGTCAGTGTCTCGTCGGCGACGAACACCGATTCGCCGGTCACCGCGCGCAGCCGCTCGGCGAACGCGGGCCAGGCATCGAGCGCGGCCGCGCCGAAAGCCAGCACCCGGTCCTCACCGGGCCAGCCCTCCGACAGCGGCGCGAGCATGCCGCCCGCCACGTAGGACGCGCCGGAGCCGGGCGCCGGATCGAAGACGGTGACGGTCCAGCCCGCCTCGGCGGCCTGCCACGCGACGGCGAGTCCGACGGCGCCGCCGCCAACGACCGCCAGAGTCCGCATCACGTTCCACCTGTCTTTTTCCGCCTGTCGAACGCCTCGGCGTTCGCGTCTCCACGGTAGCGCGACTACCGTCGACACCGTGCAGCCCTCCCATCCGAATCGTTCCGTCCCGCCAAGGGAGCGCTTGTCCAGCGCGCTGCTGTATCTGTGCACCGACGCGCGCCGGGACAAGGGTGATCTGGCCCGGTTCGTCGATGCCGCGCTCGCGGGTGGCGTCGACATCGTGCAGCTCAGAGACAAGGGGTCACCCGGTGAGGCCGAATTCGGCCCGCTGGAGGCCAAGGCCGAGCTCGGCGCGCTCGCCGAGATCAAGTCGGCCACCCGCAGGCACGGTGCGTTGCTCGCGGTGAACGACCGCGCCGACATCGCGCTGGCCGCCGGCGCCGACGTCCTGCATCTCGGCCAGGGCGACCTACCGCCCGCCTACGCGCGCCGCATCCTCGGTCCCGACGTGGTGATCGGCCGGTCCACCCACAACCGCGCCCAGGCCGGTCTCGCCGCGATCGACGGCCACCTGGACTACTTCTGTACCGGCCCGATCTGGACAACCCCGACGAAGCCGGGCCGTCAGGCCGCGGGCATCGACCTGGTGCGGTCCACCGCCGATGCCCATCCGTCGATGCCGTGGTTCGCGATCGGCGGTGTCGACGCGGCTCGTCTGCCCGAAGTGCTGTCCGCGGGGGCGCGTCGGGTCGTCGTTGTCCGCGCGATCACCGAAGCGGCCGATCCGGAAGCCGCGGCCAGGGAGCTCAAGCAGGCCCTGCTCGCGGCTACCGACTGAGCAAGGCGTTCAGGACAGCAGCTTCGTGAGCGCGGCGGCGAGTTCGCCGGGCTGGTCGGGGCCGATGGTCACCTCGTCGCCAGGGCCGTCGGCCTGGGTGTGCAGCCAGAAGAATCCCCGATCGGCGATCTCGACCGTGCGCGGCAGATCGGGTACGGGAGCGTCGGTGAATCGGACGCGCACCGGTACCGCGCGCAGGGCGATCCAGGCCAGCGCGAAACCCGGGTGCAGCGGCAGATCGGTGACCTCGTCCTCGGGCACCCACACCAGCTCGGAGCTCTCCCTGTTGGCGACGGTGGCCAGCGGGCTCTCGGCGTCGGCGACCACGGTGGTGTAGGTCCACCCGCTCGGCGCGGTCATCGTCAGCCGTTCGGCGCGCACGCGCAGGAGGTCGGCGGTGATACCCGCCTCCTCCCAGGCTTCCCTGACCGCGGCGTGTTCGGCGCTCTCGTGCGAATCCCGCGCGCCACCGGGAATGGCCCAGGTACCGCCCTGATGACTCCACGGTGCCCGGTGCTGTAGCAGCACCGCCGAACCGCCACGGGGCAGCGGCGCGCGCAGCAACAGGCCCGCCGCGCCGTACTTGCCCCAGTGCCGAACTCCGCCCGGGCTGTTCGACCACCCGTCTCCGTCACCGCGCATCCAATACTCTTTCCTCCGTAGCAGCCGAGCAGCAACCGCTTCGGGGGTGTCTGAGGGGCTGCGCCACCGGTACGACAACAATAAACTCCGCACCACAACTGGTGCGCGGACAGGACGGGGAGGTGAACGATGGTCGACTCGGGGAATCGCGATGCCTCGACCGAGGTGGCGGCCGTCCGTTCCGGCCCGTCGCCGCAGGCCACGGGCGGTACGCACGGCACCGAGAGGGTAATCGCCAAGCCGGTGACGAGCGGTCGCACGCCGTCGCGGCGGCCCGCGATCGTCGCCGACCGGCCGCCCGCTCCGGATGTGAAGGCGCTGCGTGCGCTGTTCGATCCGGCGCGCCTGCGTGGTTTCGTGCAATCCTCGCCGGGCCGGCTGATGGTGGCCGGACTGGTGCTGATGGTGTTGTGTGTGACCGCGGGTGCGGTGACTTCGGCGACCGTCAGCGATCGCCAGCAAGCTCTCGGCGTGCTGCTCGACGACACCGAACCCGACGCGCACTCAGCCAATCACCTCTACACCTCCCTGTCGATCGCCGACGCCGCCGCGGGCACCGCGTTCCTGGCTGGCGGGCTCGAACCGGCGGCCGTGCGCGATCGCTACACCCAGGCCATCGGTGAGGCGGCCGCCGAGTTGGTGACCCAGGCGGGCCACATCTCCATGGAGGAAGCCGCCGACCCGTCCGGCACCGACCGCAAGCTGCGCACCGGTATCGCCACCGGCCTGCCCGTGTACACCGGCCTGATCGAGACCGCGCGCGCCAACAACCGCAACGGCTACCCGGTCGGCGCGGCCTATCTCAGCGAGGCCTCGCATCAGATGCAGACGACCCTGCTGCCGATGGCCGAGGAACTAGAGAGCCACCGGCTCGACGCGATCACCGCCGCGCAGAACCGGCATGTGCTGCCGCCGTGGCCCGCGATCGTGCTGCTGATGCTGGCGCTCGGCGCACTGATCTGGGTTCAGGTCGAACTGGCCCGCCGGTCGCGGCGTGTATTCAATATGGGACTACTGATCGGCACCGGCGCGCTGACGCTGACCCTGATCTGGACCGTGGCGGCCGGCTCGGTGTCCGCGGTGTCGATGATCCGCTGCCGAGACCAGGGCGCCGTCCCCGCAGCCCGGCTGGCCGAGAGCCGCATCCTGGTGCAGCAGGCCAGGGCGGCGGAAATGGTGAAGCTGGTGCGCCGCGACGCGACCGGCGACTACGACCGCACCTTCGATACCAACACCACCCGGCTGACCGAACTGCTCGACGGCTACCCTGAGGACGCGCCGGCCCGCAGTGAGGTCGCCGACGCGCGCGCCGCGCTGGCCCGCTGGCAGTCCGCGCATCAGCGGATGAACGACACCCTCGCCCGCGGCGACTTCACCGGCGCCACCGCCGTCGCCACCGGACCGAGCGCCGCCGACGCGACCGCCCAGGTCGACGCGCTCGACCGGGCACTCGACGAGGCCTCGGCGGCCACCCGGGATACCTTGCGTGACAGGGTTTCCCAGGCCATCGACGTGCTGGTGTTCCTGGCTCCCGGCGCGTTCGTCCTCGGCATCGTGGCCGCCGCGTGCGTCGCGCTCGGCCTGTGGCCGCGACTGCGGGAGTACCGATGAGGCCGGGACGCGCCACCGCGGCGCTGCTGCTCGCGGCGGCGGCGCTGCTCGGCGGCTGTTCCGACAGCACCCCGGAGCCCGCGGACCGCGCCGTCTACTCCGAGCCGCCCCTGCCCGCCAAGGCGATTCCGATCGGCACCGACACACCGCTGCCCACCCCCGACGACAAGCAGTGCGGCGACCCGACAGCCAGCCTGCGGCCGAGCACCTCGCGCGGCCCGACGGTCGACGCCATCCGCGCGCGCGGCAGGCTGATCGTCGGCCTTGACGCAGGCAGCAACCTGTTCAGCTTCCGCGATCCGCTGACCGGGCGCATCGTCGGCTTCGACGCCGACATCGCCCGCGAGATCGCCCGCGACCTGCTCGGCAACCCCGATCTGATCGAATACCGCAGTCTCGCTTCGGAAGAACGCGAACGGGCGCTGCAGGACCACACCGTCGACCTGATCGCCAAGACGATGACGATCACCTGCGAGCGCAAGGAGCGGGTGGCGTTCTCCACCGTGTACCTGCGCGCCGACCAGCGGGTGCTCGCGGTGAAGAACTCGGGCATCAACGGCCTGGCCGACCTGGCGGGCAAGCGGGTGTGCGTGGCGCGCGGCACCACCTCGCTCGACCACATCCGGCGCGACCAGCCCGCCGCCACCATCCTGACCGTGCCGACCTGGGCCGACTGCCTGGTGGTGCTGCAGCAACGCCAGGTCGACGCGGTGAGCACCGACGACGCGATCCTGGCCGGCCTGGCCGCGCAGGACCCCTACACCGAGGTGGTCGGCGAGAGCATCAGCGCCGAGCCGTACGGCATCGGCATCCCCAAGGGCGACGACGATCTGGTCCGCTTCGTCAACGCCACGCTCGAGCGCATCCGCAACGACGGCACCTGGGTCCGCATCCACCGCCGCTGGCTCGCCTCCCTCGGGGAGACGCCGAGCCCGCCCGCACCGACGTACCGGGACTGACCGCCATGAGCACGACACCACCGCCGAACGGCGAACCAGCACAGGATGATCCGGAGCGGCAGCAGCCGACGCAGCTGTCCCGGCGCGACGAGGGTGAGCTGCCCGGCGGGTGGACGCTGCCGCCGGCACCGGCCGACGACGAGACCCAGCCGCTGCCCATCCTTCCCGCGCACGCGGCCACCGAGATCGCCGCGGAGAGGTCAGCGGAACCGCCTGTCACCCAGGGCGTCGCGGAAGCGCCCGCCACCCGAGCCTCCCAGCGCCCCGGAGCGTCGGCTGCCACCGAGCTCGCCCACCGGGTCGCCGAACCACCTGGCACCCAGGCGACGCCCGCCGAATCCTGGTCTTCCACACCGCAAACCGGTCCGAGCACCGCCCGATCGGGCCGCAGCGTTCGCACCGCCAGGTCGCGCCCGACCCGCAGACTCGGTGCGGGCCTGGTGCCGATCCCGACCGTCTCCCCCGCCGATCCGCGCGCGGCGGTGCTGGCCGATCCGGTGGTGTCGGAGGGCAGGCGATTCTGCTGGCGCTGCGCGAATCCGGTGGGCCGATCGACCCCGGCGCGCGCCGCGTCGTCGGCGGGCAAGTGCGAAACCTGCGGCGCCGCCTACGATTTCCGGCCTTCACTGCACGAGGGCGACATGGTCGCCGGGCAGTACGAGATCCAGGGCTGTATCGCGCACGGCGGTCTCGGCTGGATCTATCTGGCCATCGACCGCAATGTCAGCGACCGCTGGGTGGTGCTCAAGGGACTGCTGCACGCCGGGGACGCCGAGGCGCAGGCCGTGGCGGTGGCCGAGCGGCAGTTCCTGGCCGAGGTGGCGCATCCGAGCATCGTCAAGATCCACAACTTCGTCGAGCACACGGCGCCCGACGGGTCCGGCATCGGCTACATCGTCATGGAATACGTCGGCGGCCAATCACTGCGCGACATTCTCGACGCGATGCCACCCGGTGAGCGGATGCCGCTGGCCGAGGCCATCGCCTACGTGCTGGAGATCCTGCCCGCGCTGGACCACCTGCACTCGACCGGCCTGACCTACAACGACCTCAAGCCCGACAATGTGATGGTCACCGAGGACCAGGTGAAGCTGATCGACCTCGGCGCGGTCGCCACCATCGAAGCCTACGGAAACCTCTACGGAACCAAAGGTTTCCAGGCGCCGGAGATCGCCAGGACGGGCCCGACGCCCGCCTCCGACGTGTACACGGTCGGCCGGACATTGGCCGCGCTCACCCTGGCGCTGCCCAGCGAGCACGGCCGCTACCTCGACGGCATCCCCGATCCCGCAGGCGAGCCGCTGCTGGCCCGCTACGAGTTCTTCCACCGTTTCCTGCTCACCGCCACCGAACCCGATCCGGCACAGCGGTTTCCGTCGGCGCGGGCGATGTCGGCGCAGCTGGCCGGTGTGCTGCGGGAGATCCTCGCCTATGACACCGGCACCGAACACCCCCAGCTGTCCACCGTCTTCAGTCCGCAGCGCACCAGCTTCGGCACCGAGGAACTGATCAGCCAGACCGACGCCTACCTCGACGGCGTCGGCCGTTCCCCACTCCTGGATTCTCACGATGTCGTCGCGGCCCTGCCGATTCCGCTGATCGATCCGGCCGACCCGTCCGCCCCGCTGCTGGCGGCGACCGCGAACCTGGAGCCGGAGCGGGTTCTCGAAGCACTGCACGACGCCCGCGAGCGCGCCGAGGCCGACCCGGACAACGCACCGGAAACCCTCGCGGGCGAGCTGGTCTTCGCCGAGGTACGCGCCCGCCTCGACCTCGGCGAGTCGGCGGCGGTGCTGCACCTGCTCGACCGCGTCCGAGGCGAATCCGGTTGGCGCGCCGACTGGTTCACCGGCCAGGCACACCTGCTCGAACTGGACTACGAGGCCGCCTTCGCCTCCTTCGAGGCCGTCCTGCGGGTGCTGCCCGGCGAGATCGCCCCCAAGCTGGCACTGGCCGCCACCGCGGAACTCATTCTGCAGCACTGGGTTTCCGACGCCCCCGAACAGTGGCGATCCTTCGCCGAACGCTATTACGACACCGTGTGGCGCACCGACCGCGCCGTGGTGAGCGCCGCCTTCGGCCTGGCCAGACAGCTCGCGGTGGCGGACCGGGTCGGCGAGGCGGTGCACGCCCTCGACGACGTCCCCGCGGCATCCCGCCACTTCACCACGGCCCAGACCACAGCAATCCTGTTGCTGCTCACCAGCGCCCCCGTAGCCGACCTCGACGAACAGACCCTGCGCCTGGCCGCCTCCCGCGCCCAGTCCATCCCACCGGGCGAGCACCGCGCGACGCTCATGCGCACCCTCGTACAGGGCACCGCACTGGCCTGGCTGCAGGCAGGCAACACCCCGAAACGCAAGGACGCCAAACTCTTCGGCCGCCCCTTCGACGAACGAGACCTCCGCGACGGCACCGAATCCGGCCTACGCGCCCTCGCCCGCAACGCCCCGGACCGAACCCACCGCTACGCCCTGGTCGACCTCGCCAACTCCCTGCGCGCGAAGTCCTGGTTCTGAGCCACCATTGCGCCGTGTATCCGACGGCACCGTGACCACCCGTTCGCGGGTGCTGTGAATTTGCCAGGTACACAAGAATAGTCACTGAATATTCTCAGCTCGGCTGTCGCCGGGCGGGCTAACATGGGCGCTGGCGGTTGCTGTCGGATGCACTTCGGGGACCCTCGGCCGGGCCGCGCGTATGACGTTGGCGAGTGCTTCGATTCGCACTCCATTCTCTGCGAAGGTTGGCAGTATGAGCAGGTTGCGGCACAAGATCGTGTACCTTCCCGGGATCGGCGGCTCCGCGCTACGGACTCCCGACGGCTCGCATCGACCGTGGGGTGGCGCACTGGGTAGTTCGGGCACCCTCTTGGATCCGAAAAGGGTGAACATCGATGAGCATCCGCATTTGATACCGGATGGTTTGCTGGTCGGCACGAGTATGGTGCGTCGCTTGCCGAATCTCCCCAACTATCAAGGCCTTTTGGGGCGCTTGGAGAAGCGCTACGCCACCAGGGCAGTCATCGCGACACCGGATGGCCCCGTGGATCCGACGGCCGGTGTGCTCGTTGTGCCCTACGACTTCCGCCGCAGCGTGGCCGAGGCCGCCGTCCGCCTGGACGAGGTGGTGGCCCGGTGGATTCCGCCCGTTGCCGACGAAGACGACCCGATGAGTCGGCCGGTAATCGTGATCGGGCATTCGATGGGCGGCCTGGTCGCCTCCTCCTGGATCGGACAGCTGGCCGGGTGGCGCAAGGCCGCCGCGCTGATCACCCTCGGCACTCCACACCGGGGTGCACCCAAGGCACTGGACTGGCTGGTCAACGACGGCCGGGGACCGCTGGCCAGGTTGGCGCCGGAGTTCCGCCGCTGGCCGGGAATGTACGAATTGCTGCCCAGGTACCGCGCGGTGCTGGATGGCACTCACCAGGATCCCGCGTCGCTCGCGCTGTATCCCCATGAGCTGCAACTGGATTGGCTCGGAGCGTCGGAGGCCGCCCGGTTTACATCGATGGCCAAGGACGCGTTCCGGGTCCATGAGGCGATCGACCGCGGGTGGGAGTCCATCCCGGCAGGGCGCGCGCCGAAGGTGCTGGTCCGGTACGGCTCGGGGCACAAGACCTTGGCGAGCGCGGTCTTGCACCGCGACGAACTGGTGGTGACGAAGGAGGATCCGTCCTGGTTCGATGTGCCACGCCCGGGTGGGGACAGCACGGTGCCCGGAGTGTCGGCGGTGCCGTGGTGGATGGACGGTGATCACCACCTGCAACGCGATGTGGCGGATCGGCACGGTCCGATCGCGGTCACCAGCGATATCGAGGGCACCCTGAATCCGTTCGCCGCCCCGGACGGCGGTCACATCAGGGGCGACGAGCCGGCGGCAAGGCCCCGGGTGGGATTGGATCTCGAGGATCAGTACCTGTCTGATGAAGCGATCCGCATCGGCGCTTCGCTGCTCAGCGCTCTCGCGACGGACGGTGTGGCGGCTTGGGTACAGATTCGTCCGGTGGACGGCACTGCGCCTCCGGTCGTGCGCCGGACTGCCCTCACCTCGACGACCACCGGCGAATGGGTAGGCGAATTCGATCCGCCCGCTCCCGGGATGTACACGGTGACGGTCAGCGTCACCGGTGTTCCCGGCACCGACGAGGTGATCTGCCGTGACGAGATCGCGGTGTTGGACGTCGCAGGGGAGGACGCGTGAGCTGGCCTGCGTGGCGGCTCGAACAGGAGCCGGCCGAGCTGTGCCGCTACGTGCGCCCCGACGTGGTGGCGCGGCTGGTGGAACGGCGCGGTGACGGCAGGCTCGGCGGGCTGCCCGGTCCCGGCCCGGCGCCGGCGATCGGCCGCGCGCGGGAAGCGTTCGAGGCCATCCGATCCTGCGGGATCACCTATGCCGACGAGCCGTTCAGTCCGGCGGGTCAGCTGATCCGCAGCCCCGAGGAGGTGCTGTGGACGCCGCGGATCGGCAACTGCCTCGATTTGTCGGTGGTGTATGCGGGCGCGCTGCTGCACGCCGGGCTGCATCCGCTGGTGGTGGTACTGGAACGTGATCGCGCGGAGCACGCGATCGTGCTGGTCTGGCTGCGTGGCGAGCGCAGGGGTGCTGCGGACGCGGACTATCCGCTCGCCGAAAACGCTGCGGGACTGCACGACCGGATGCCGGCCGCGGCCGACGACGACCTGCGGGAGCGTCCCGATGCGCCCGGCGCGTTCCTCGCGGTGGACATCGCCGTCGTCGCGGGTCCGGACGGACCGGGCGACTTCGAGTCTGCGGTAGCGCGCGGTTTCCGGCTGCTCACCGACGGTGCGTGGAACTGGCGGCAGGGCATCGATGTGGGTCTGCTGTTCGATCCGCAGCGGTGCCACGCGGTCGAGGCATGGCCGCATCGCGACCCGCTGCACGATCCCTACTTCGATCCTGAGGTCCACCAGGACCCCGACGCGGACACGGGACCGTTGCGGCTGCTGTGGGCTCGCTATCCGGTAGTCCCGTACAGCGATCGCAACGAACTGGATGTGCTGCTCGACTGGTGTCAGGCCCCCGACCCACCGGAGTTGGTGACCGACCGCGCCCCGATGCGCGTCGCGATCCTGCACGGCGACGGTGGCGCGGGCAAAACACGCTTGGCCGCCGAGCTGGCGCATCGGCTGCGCAGCGGCGGAACTCACTGGTACGCAGGCTTCTTGCCGCGCAGGATGCGGGCCAACAGCGACTCCTGGGATACGGGTGTCGCCTGGCTGGCGCGGACGGTCACACCACTGCTCGTCATCGTCGACTACGCCGAATCGACGCCATCCGACGAAGTCGCCACGCTTCTCGACGCCCTGGCGAACCGCCGCGGGCAACGCACGTGTGTATTGCTCACGGCTCGAACATTTTCCGCTGATCGTGGTGGATGGTGGCAACGCGTGGCCGAGGGTATCGAGGGGCATCAGTACCTGACCATGCCCGTCCGCCTTACCGCCGAACACCCCAGTACCACCAGCTTGTTTCGCCGGGCACAAGGCGCTTTCCGGGATCGGCATCCGGTGGCGGCACCCGCCGCACTGCGTGGCGACAGCTGGACCGTCTTGGAAACGGTGATGCTGGCCTGGTTGTCAGTGCACAACGCTGCCGAAGAACTTCCGGCGACCACCATCGGACTGTACGAGAAGATCGTGGGCCACGAAATGCGCTATTGGCGGCGTGTTTACGACCGGCGAGCCGGCAAGCGCGATGAGTACTCGCTCGAGGACGCCGTCTTCCGGCAGGCCGCCGCCTGCGTTACCGCCACAGGTCCGGTGACCGAGCGCGTCGACACCGTGCTGAAAGCGGTGCGGGAACTCGACGGTGACTCCGGCGCTGACAGTCGCCTGCGTGCCCGATTCGCCGCCGTCATCCGTGATGTCCTCGTCCCCGACGACGACGGCCGGCTCCACCTTCACCCAGACCCCCTGGGTGACTACCTCGCCGCGACCACCTTCGACGATGACCTGAACCGCGACTACCAAGGGCGCACCGGCGCCGACGCCGAGCCACTGCTCCATCGGTGCCTCGACCGTGCTGCGCCGGTGGAGTTGGCCAATACCTTCATCACCATTACCCGTGCCGCTCAGGACGAACCTGGTCGTGCCCGATGTCTCGCTGATGCAGCGCTCACAGATGATCCGGCGCGGGCGAATGTGGCGTTCGATATTGCTCTGCGGGTGGGCGGGCCGTTCGTCGAGCCGCTCGAGCGAGCGGTCGGCGCGGGGGACAATGTGTTGCCGCTCGAGAAGATTCTGTCAGGAGTGCCGGTTGGGCATGTCGCACTCGGAAATCTTGCCAGGATCGCCACGGAACGGGCTCTGCAGCTTGGGGAACGATCGGGCAGGAGTGGCGATGCGCCGCTGGCTATGCGGGCAGCGTTGTTGAACGATCTGGCAATTCGTCAAGCCGCCGGAGGGCAACGCGAAGCCGCACTCGAGTCGATCACCGAAGCCACGCGCCTCTACCGATCGCTGACCCAAGCCAACACCGCCGCATTCCTTCCCTACCTGGCGGGTTCGCTGAACAACCTCGCCAACCAACAAGCCGCCGTCGGACAACGCGAAATCGCACTCGACTCGATCACCGAAGCCATCCGACACCATCGGTCGCTGGCCCAAGCCAACCCCGCCGCATTCCTCCCAGACCTGGCAGGTTCGCTGAACAACCTCGCCAACCAACAAGCCGCCGTCGGACAACGCGAAGCCGCGCTCGAGTCGATCACCGAAGCCGTACAGATTCGACGATCACTCGCCCAAACCAACCCCGCCGCATTCCTACCCGCACTGGCAATGTCACTGAACAACCTGGCTATTCATCAAGCCGAGGTCGGACAACACGCAGCCGCGCTCGAGTCGATCACCGAAGCCGTACAGATTCGACGATCACTCGCCCAAACCAACCCCGCCGCATCCCTCCCCAACCTGGCAATGTCACTGAACAACCTGGCTGTTCAACAAGCCAAGGTCGGACAACACGCAGCCGCACTCGACTCGAATACCGAAGCCACCCACCTCTACCAGTCCCTGGCCCAAGCCAACCCCGCCGCATTCCTCCCCGACCTGGCACTGTCGCTGAACAACCTCGCCAACCATCAAGCCGAGGTCGGACAACGCGAAGCCGCGCTCGAGTCGATCACCGAAGCCGTACAGATTCGACGATCACTCGCCCAAACCAACCCCGCCGCATTCCTCCCCGACCTGGCACTGTCACTGAACAACCTCGCCAACCGGCAAGCCGAGGTCGGACAACGCGCCGCCGCACTCGAGTCGATCACCGAAGCCATCCGACACCACCGGTCGCTGGCCCAAGCCAACCCCGCGGCATTCCTCCCAGACCTGGCAGGTTCGCTGAACAACCTCGCCAACCAACAAGCCAAGGTCGGGCAACACGCAGCCGCACTCGAGTCGATCACCGCAGCCACCCACCTCTACCAGTCCCTGGCCCAAGCCAACCCCGCAGTATTTCTCCCCGCACTGGCAATGTCGCTGCACAACCTCGCCAACCAACAAGCCGCCGTCGGACAACACGCCGCCGCACTCGACTCGATCACCGAAGCCGTACAGATTCGACGATCACTCGCCCAAACCAACCCCGCCGCATTCCTCCCCGCACTGGCAGGCTCGCTGAACAACCTCGCCAACCATCAAGCCGAGGCCGGACAACACGCAGCCGCACTCGAAACGATCACCGAAGCCACCCACCTCTACCGATCCCTGGCACAAACCAACCCCGCAGCATTCCTCCCAGACCTGGCAGGTTCGCTGAACAACCTCGCCAACCGGCAAGCCGAGGCCGGACAACACGCAGCCGCACTCGACTCGATCACCGAAGCCACCCACTTCTACAAGTCGCTCGCCCAAGCCAACGCCGCAGCATTCCTCCCCGCACTGGCAGGCTCGCTGAACAACCTCGGCAACCATCAAGCCGAGGCCGGACAACACGCAGCCGCACTCGAAACGATCACCGAAGCCACCCGACACCACCGGTCGCTGGTTCAAACCAACCTCGCCGCATTCCTCCCCGACCTGGCAATGTCGCTGAACAACCTCGCTAACCAACAAGCCGCCGTCGGACAACACGCCGCCGCACTCGACTCGATCACCGAAGCCGTACAGATTCGACGATCACTCGCCCAAACCAACCCCGCCGCATTCCTCCCCG
>NZ_JBSGVQ010000003.1:138141-268134 GCF_053608525.1 Nocardia sp. NPDC055029 | reverse complement strand
GTTCAACAGGCCACCGCAGAACAACGCGAAGCCGCACTCGACTCGATCACCGAAGCCGTACAGATTCGACGATCACTCGCCCAAACCAACCCCGCCGCATTCCTACCCGCACTGGCAGGGTCACTGAACAACCTGGCTATTCAACAGGCCACCGCAGAACAACGCGAAGCCGCACTCGACTCGATCACCGAAGCCGTACAGATTCGACGATCACTCGCCCAAACCAACCCCGCCGCATTCCTACCCGCACTGGCAATGTCACTGAACAACCTGGCTATTCAACAAGCCAAAGTCGGACAACACGCAGCCGCAACTCTGCTGTGGCAGCAGGTCGCGGATAGTTTGGACGACGGACCCGCAGCCGAGATCATCGCAGCCCGAGTCCCCTTTCAGATCGCGACCGATCTTGCAGCTGCCAACGCCGACATCGCCGATGCGGCTCGACGTGCGCTGGCGGCGACCGAACCGGGGTCTGCCGGTCGTGCCCGACGTGCGGTGCGGAGCATGTTGCACAGCCACAACGTCTCCGCTCCGGACGACGAGACCATGACCGGCTGGCTGACACGCGACCTTCCCGAGCATGTGCTGACAGTGCTGAAGGAGTGGGCAGACTGTGGGACATGGAGCGAACGAGAGGCGTTGCTCGCCGCGCACCTCGACCTCCTGCAATCAGAACGTGGCACACTGGCGGCGGTCCAAGTGCTGTGGCCGGAAGTTCCCGAGCTCGGTGAATTGGATGATCTCCTCGCCGATATCCAGCATCGCGGCGCCGAAACCGTGCTGGCCGAATATCGCGATATGCAGGGACATATCGCAGCCGTCCATGTGTGGATCGACACCGCGACTTGGGCCGAGTCACGCGAGTATCTCGAGCAGCACCGCGAACTCATCGTGGACACACGAACTCTGCAGCTACTCGCACGGCTCGCTGAGAACGGCAGTCGCACTGCCACACAACACTTCGGGATCATCGCCCTCGCCCAGACCCTCCCGCTATTCGATGTGTACGACATCGTCACAGACGGCGTCGCGGCCCGCGATGCCGCGCTACGTGCGGTCGCCGAAGGAGACTTGGCACGGACGACCGCCGTGCTCACCGCAGTACCACGCTTGCTCGAGTGGCCGTTCTACGGCCGTCTGCTCACAGGTATGGCCAAACTACTCGCTGGCGATGCGGCGGCGGCGCGCCGACTGCTCGCGGAGGCGAGCAACGAAAACCCTTCAGAAGAACGTGATTCCACGCACCTGCGAATAGCCCAAGCGAAACTCCGGCAGCTCGCCCTCGCCCGCACAGACCTCGCGAAAGAAATCAGCGAGTTGGTCGCGCTACTCGACGCCCGCCCTCCGGCGGCCTCGGCCATTCCCAGCGTCGAGGCGAACACCTCCGACGCAGAACGAGCCTGACCCGTCCATGCACCCCGACGAGCCGACCCCAGAACTGACGGCTGATCGCATCCTGCATCTGCGCCGAGCCGTGGAGATGTGGAGTGACGCTCCACCACAACATCAGGGCACCGCGTGGGAGCACCTACGTGTTGTGATCGCCACCGAACGCAATCGTGGTATCTCTTGGGAGGACCTAGCCCATCAGGTCGGCCAGCCAGAAGAGGTCCTACGACATTGGTTCCTCGAGCCGAAACCCCGGCTGCTGCTGAAGACGCCGCCGACCACTCTGTCGGATCACCCCGCACCGCCGGGCCCCACCGGATTCGAAACGCGACTCTACAGCGAAGCCGTCTACGCGGTATCCATCAACGAACTCGCCTCCATCAGCGAAAACCAGATGATCTCGGCTCGGGCCCGCACCACAGCCATTGCTCGGCTCTCACACGGTGGAGTCCTTGTCGTGACAGGCGACCCGCGCGGTAACCAGAACGAGCTGGGCCCCGAAGTAGCCGCAATCCGCAAGGCAGTCCAGCACACCCATGTCTTCACCGCGCAACCGTGCGTCACGATCATCGAACTGACCCGGATGGTCGGCGCCTATCGTCCTACCTACCTTCATATTTCCGCACACCGCTCGGCCGCCGGACTCAGTTTCGCGCATCATTGGGATCCGACCTCGGTCGGTGACGGCGCGTTCATCTCGGCACTCACCTCGACGAGCCACCGGCCAACGCTGGTAGTGCTCAATTTTTGCCGTTCCCTGCCGACCGCGGCGACCCTCAGCGGTCAGGGGCACACCGCCGTCGGCTGGCCGGAGGACACCGACGACACGTGCGCTCGCGAATGGGCGGCACAGTTCTACGAGAGCCTCGCCACCGGACAATCGATCGAGCAGTGCCTCGAGGAGGCGAACCTCGTCATCTACGGCTCGCAGTACCCGCCACCCGAGATCAGGGGCGGGTGAAAACTCAACTGCGGGCCGCCAGCTTGTGCGCGGCGCGGGCGATCGCGAGTTCCTCGTTGGTCGGCACCACCAGCACCGTCACCGGCGCGAACTCCGGCGAGATCGCCCGGATGCCAGGGGTTCTCGTCTCGTTGCGAACCGGGTCGACCTCGATGCCGAGGTTTTGCAGCCCGGCCAGGGCGTCGGCGCGCACGGACGCGCTGTTCTCGCCGACGCCCGCGGTGAAGACGATGCTGTCGACGGTGCCGAGTTCGACCAGGTAGGCGCCGAGGTAGCGGCGCAGGCGGTGGATGTAGACGTCGTAGGCCAGTTTCGCGGCTGTGTCGCCGTTGTCGATGAGCTGCTGTAGCTCGCGGAAGTCGTTGACGCCGGACAGGCCCTTGATTCCGGAATCGCGGTTGAGCAGCTGCTCGACGGCGGGCAGATCGAGCCCGGCGACGTTCATCAGGTGCGGCATGATCCCGGGGTCGAGGTCGCCCGGTCGCGTCCCCATCACCAGACCCTCGAGCGGGGTCATGCCCATGGTGGTGTCGACCGCGACGCCACCGGCGACGGCCGAGGCGGACGCGCCGTTGCCGAGGTGGAAGATGATCTGGTTGAGCTCCTCGGTGGGCCTGCCCAGGAATTCCGCGGCCTTCTCCGACACGTATTGGTGCGAGGTGCCGTGGAAGCCGTACTTGCGGATACCGTGCGCGGCAGCCACTTTCGCGTCGATCGCGTAGGTCTTGGCCGCCTCGGGGAGGGTATGGAAGAAGGCGGTGTCGAACACCGCGACCTCCGGGATGCCGGGCAGCAGTTCCCTGGTCGACTCGATGCCGATGACATTGGCCGGGTTGTGCAGCGGCGCGAGGAGCGACAGCTCGTCGATGGTGCGCACGACCTCGTCGGTGATGAGCGTCGGCTGCCAGAACACCTCGCCGCCGTGCACCACCCGGTGCCCGACCGCGCCGATCCCGATCGTGGTCAGGTCGATGCCGGTCTCGCGGAACATCTCGAACGCCTGCCGCAGTCCGGCCCGGTGATCCGCGATCGTCCCCTCGTGCACGAGCTTTCGGTCACCGCACTCGTGCACGATCCGGCCGCCGTGTGCCTCGCCGATCTTCTCGACCAGCCCCGAAGCCAGCACCTGTGCCGAGCCGGCGTGCAGCAGTTGATATTTGATCGAAGAGGAGCCGCAGTTCAGCACCAGCACCAAGTCGCTCACGCGCCATCTCCCTGAGCCTGGATGGCGGTGATGGCCACCGTGTTGACGATGTCGGCGACCAGCGCGCCACGCGACAGGTCGTTGACCGGCTTGCGCAGACCCTGCAGCACCGGGCCGATCGCGACCGCACCCGCGCTGCGCTGCACCGCCTTGTAGGTGTTGTTGCCGGTATTGAGGTCGGGGAAGACGAACACCGTCGCCCGGCCCGCCACCTCGGAATCCGGCAGTTTGGCGCTGGCCACGGCGGGCTCGATCGCGGCGTCGTACTGGATCGGGCCCTCCACCGGCAGCTGCGGCGCGCGCTCACGCACCAATTCTGTTGCGGCGCGGACCTTGTCGACATCGGCGCCGGTGCCCGACGCCCCGGTCGAGTACGACAGCATGGCCACCCGCGGATCGATGCCGAAGCGGGCCGCGGTCTCCGCCGAGGACACCGCGATATCGGCGAGCTGCTCGGAGGTCGGGTCCGGCACCACCGCGCAGTCGCCGTAGGCGAGCACCCGATCGGCCAGGCACATCAGGAACACGCTCGACACCGTCGAGACGCCCGGCACGGTCTTGATGATCTCGAACGAGGGGCGGATGGTGTGCGCGGTGGTGTGCGCGGCACCGGAGACCATGCCGTCGGCGATCCCCTTGTAGACCATCATCGTGCCGAAATACGAGATGTCGGCCATGGTTTCGCGGGCGCGCTCCAGCGTCATGCCCTTGTGCTTGCGTAACTCGGTGTACTCGGCGGCGAATTCGTCGAGGTAGCCGGAGCTGCGCGGATCGAGCACCTGCGCGGCGGCGATGTCGACACCGAGTTCGGCGGCGCGCGCCCGGACGGCGGTCTCGTCGCCGAGGATGGTGAGGTCGGCGATCTTGCGCTGCAGCACCCGGCCCGCGGCGCGCAGGATGCGGTCGTCGTCGCCCTCGGGCAGCACGATCCGCTTGCGATCGGCGCGGGCCCGATCGATCAGCTGGTACTCGAACATCTGCGGGGTGACCACGTGCGAGGGCGGCACCTGGATGCGTTTCAGCAGCTCGGGCGCGTCGACCCGCTCCTCCATCAGCGCCAGCGCGGTGTCGACCTTGAGCGGGCTGCCCGCCCACATCCGGCCGCGCGTGCGGTGCACAGCGCTGGCGGCGTCGTAGGTACCAAGTTCGGTGGTGAGAATCGGCAACTTGGGGTGCAGGCCCTCCATCAGGCGCGCGATCGCCGGGTGCGGGCGGATGCCGCCGTTCATGATGATGCCCGCCAGCGACGGAAAGCCCTCGGCCTCATGGGCATTCACCACGCTGAGCAGGACGTCGGAGCGGTCGCCCGGCGCGATCACGACCACACCGTCGGACAGTCGTTCCAGGATGTGCTCGGCGGTCATGCCGCCGACCATGATCCTGAGCGCCTCGCGCTGCAGCAGTTCCGGGTCGCCGCTGTAGATCTCGCCGTCGATGGCGCCGCACAGCTCGCCCATGGTGGGCGCCATCAGCAACGGCACCTCGGGCAGCGTCCACGACGGCACGTCGAAACCGTCCAGGCTGGAACAGATCTCGTCGGACTCGTCGGGCGCGCACCGGTTGACGACGACCGCGACCAGCTGGGCGTGCTCGGCGGCCAGCTCGGTCGAACACAGCTCAACCAGCTGCTTGACCTCGGCCGGCGTGCGGTCGGCGCCGCGCACCACCAGCAGCACCGGCGCGCCGAGGTTCACCGCGATGCGGGCGTTGTAGCGCAGCTCGCTCGGGCTGGCCACGTCGGTGTAGTCGCTGCCGACGATCACCACCGCGTCGCAGGCCTTGGCGACGTCGTGGAACCGCATCACGATCTCGCTGATCGCGGCGTCGGGGTCGCGGTGCACGTCTTCGTAAGTGACGCCGATGGCCTGGTCGTAACCGATGTCGGCGGTGCTGTGCTCGAGCAGCAGTTCCAGGATGTAATCGGGCTCGGTGGTCGAGCGGGTAATCGGGCGGAACACCCCGACCCTGGCCGTGGTGGCGCACAACATCTGGAGAACGCCGAGCGCCACCGTGGATTTTCCGGTGTCACCCTCGGGTGAGGCGATGTACACGGTGGACGGGGCATGTTCGACCATGGTCGCGAGCTTAGTTAATCGACGGCGATTCCGGAGTTCGGTGTGGCGCGATCGGCCGCGTTATAGTCCGGCCCATGACTTCGCAGTTCCCGGATCGGCAGTGGGGTTCACGCACCAATCTCCTGTCCCGCGCGGCCAATCGTTTCGCGGCGACCAAGCCGGGATCCTGGCTGATCCGCACGGTGACGCCGCTGGACCGGGCCGTACTCGAGCGCACCGACGCCAAGTACACCGTGCTCGGTCCGATCGGCGCACCGGTCATCCTGCTGACCACCACCGGCCGCAAATCTGGTGTCGCGCGCACCCAGCCGCTGCTCTACGTCCACGACGGCGACGTTCTGTATGTGGTCGGTTCCAACTTCGGCCAGGACCACCACCCGGCGTGGACGGGGAATCTGCTCACCGACCCGTCGGCCACCGTCGCCATCGCGGGCGAGCGCATCCCGGTCGTGGCCACCCCGGTGCCCGACGCGGACTCCGACGCGCTGTTCGCCCGGTTCATCGAGATCACCGGCGCCTACGCGGCCTACCGCGACCGCACCACGCGTAACCTGCGCATGTTCGCCCTGCGCCGGGCATAGCGAGCGCCAGCGCGGCGTTCTTGCCTTGACACCGACGGCAAGGTCTACCTTGACGGCCACGGTCATCGAGGAGGTCGCATGCTGATCGGCGAACTGGCCGAACGCACCGGGTCCAGTGCTCGCGCGCTGCGTTACTACGAGCAGCACGGGTTGGTCGAGCCGCGGCGCGACGCCAAGGGCTACCGGATCTACGACGAGATAGAACTGCGCGTCGTGCACAAGATCCACGCGCTGCGGACCGTCGGGTTCGAGCTGGCCGACATGCATCCGTTCGTCGCCTGTCTGCGCGCGGGCGACGGCTCGGGCGACGGTTGTCCCGACTCCGTCGAGGAACTGCGCCGCAAACTCGACGAGGTCGACGCGGCGGCCGAGCGGCTCGCCGCGATCCGGCGGCAACTGGCCGCTCAGCTCGTCGACGCGCTCGCCGCCGAATCCGGGGATCCCGCCTGCTCGCTCCGATGATCGTTCGTCCAGTGCCGTTCGTCGCCGGCGTGACGACGCGCGGACCCGCCCGGCCGTCGGCGAGATGCCGGAATCGGCCGGGCGGGGTCGCGGTCAGCCCAGGGCGCGCAGCCGCGGCGCCAGATCCCGCTTGAACAGGTCGAGGAAACGCAGCTGGTCGTGGCCGGGTGCATGGAAGACCAGGTGATTCAGGCCCGCGTCCAGGTAGGGCTTGATCTGGGCGACGGCCTCGTCGGGATCGCTCGCCACGATCCACCGCTTGGCGACCTGCTCGATCGGCAGCGCGTCGGCGGCCGCCTCCATCTCGATCGGATCGGTGATGTCGTGCTTCTGCTCGGCCGTCAGCGACAGCGGCGCCCAGAAGCGCGTGTTCTGCAGTGCCAGTTCGGGATCGGTGTCGTAGGAGATCTTGATCTCGATCATCTTGTCGATGGCGGCCAGGTCGCGGTCGGCCTTGGCCGCGCCCTCGGCGACGGCGGGCAGCAACTTCTCGGTGTAGAGGTCCATGCCCTTGCCGGAGGTGCAGATGAAACCGTCACCGGCGCGGCCCGCGTACCTGGCCACGACCGGGCCGCCCGCGGCGATGTAGACGGGGATGCCGCCCTTGGGCACGTCATAGATGGAGGCGCCGACGGTGTGGTAGTACTCGCCCTCGAAATCGACGCGCTCACCGGTCCACAGCTCACGCATCAGATTCACCGACTCACGCAGCCGGGCGAAACGCTCCTTGAAATCGGGCCATTCGCCCTTGTATCCGGTGGCGATCTCGTTGAGCGCCTCACCGGTGCCCACACCGAGCATGACCCGGCCCGGGTACAGGCAGCCGAAAGTGGCGAAGGCCTGCGCGATCACCGCCGGGTTGTAGCGGAAGGTGGGCGTCAGCACCGAGGTGCCGAGCATGATCCGCTCGGTGCGCTCACCGGCGGCGGCCAGCCAGGCCAGCGAGAACGGCGCGTGCCCGCCGTTGTGCCGCCACGGCTGGAAGTGATCGCTGACGGTCGCGCTGTCGAGACCGTGCTCCTCGGCGGCCACCGCCAGCTCGACGAGCTCGCGCGGCCCGAACTGCTCTGCCGATGCCTTGTATCCGAGCTTGAGATCAACCATCTCAGCCACTCCTGTCGTTCGCTTCGTCGCAGCCCCTGCCGCATCGACACTAACCAACGCCGAGTGCGACTGTCCGGTAGCAGTGGGCTCGCACCGCTGCCGTGTTTAGCGGATGATTTGCTGGTGACCACCAAGGATGAGCAGATCTTGTCGTACCTGACCGACATGGACGGTGTGCTGGTGCACGAGGATCATTTGATCCCCGGCGCCGACGAGTTCCTGGCCGAACTGCGCGAGAACGAGATCCCGTTCCTCGTCCTGACCAACAATTCGATCCGCACCCCGCGCGACCTGCAGGCCCGCCTGCGCCACACCGGCCTCGACATCCCCGAGGAGTCCATCTGGACCTCGGCGCTGGCCACCGCGACCTTCCTCGATGACCAGCGGCCCAACGGCACCGCCTATGTGGTCGGCGAGTCCGGGCTCACCACCGCTTTGCACGAGATCGGCTACGTGCTCACCGACAGCGACCCCGACTACGTGGTACTCGGCGAGACCCGCACCTACTCCTTCGAGGCGATCACCACCGCGATCCGCCTGGTCGACCGCGGTGCCAAATTCATCGCGACCAACCCGGACGCCACCGGACCGTCGCGCGACGGCGTGCTGCCCGCCACCGGCTCGGTCGCCGCGCTGATCACCCGCGCGACCGGCAAGGAGCCGTACTACGTCGGCAAGCCGAACCCGCTGATGATGCGCTCGGCCCTGCGCCGCATCGGCGCGCACTCGCAGTCCACCGTGATGATCGGCGACCGGATGGACACCGACGTGATCGCCGGCCTGGAAGCGGGCATGCGCACGGTCCTGGTCACCTCGGGCATCTCCACCAAGGCCTCGGTCGAGAAGTACCCGTTCCGCCCCACCCTGGTCGTCGACTCGGTCGCCGACCTGATCAACCGCACCCGCACCCCGTTCGTGGACTGACCCCCGATGTGAGCTGCGTCTCACCGGAATAGGTTCCGCCACTCGCTGGTTATAGTTGCCATGGCAACCAAAGGAGGGCCCGTGCAGTTCGGAATCTTCACCGTCGGCGATGTGACCACCGATCCAACGAACGGCCGCACCCCGACCGAGGCCGAGCGGATCAAGGCGATGGTCGCGATCGCGCAGAAGGCCGAGGAAGTGGGTCTGGATGTGTTCGCGATGGGCGAGCACCACAATCCGCCCTTCGTGCCGTCCTCGCCGACCACCATGCTCGGCTACATCGCGGGCCGCACCGACAACATCCTGCTGTCCACCTCGACCACGCTGATCACCACGAACGACCCGGTCAAGATCGCCGAGGACTTCGCGATGCTGCAGCACCTGGCCGACGGCCGGGTCGACCTGATGCTCGGTCGCGGCAACACCGGGCCGGTCTATCCGTGGTTCGGCAAGGACATTCGCGACGGTATTCCCCTGGCCATCGAGAACTACCATCTGCTGCAACGGCTTTGGCGCGAAGACGTCGTGGACTGGGAGGGCAAGTTCCGTACGCCGCTGCAGTCGTTCACCTCGACGCCGCGTCCGCTCGACGACGTCCCGCCGTTCGTCTGGCACGGCTCGATCCGCAGCCCGGAGATCGCCGAGCAGGCCGCGTACTACGGTGACGGCTTCTTCGCCAACCACATCTTCTGGCCCACCGACCACTTCCAGCGGCTGATCGATCTGTACCGCCGTCGCTACGAGCACTACGGACACGGCAGCGCCGACCAGGCCATCGTCGGTCTCGGCGGACAAGTGTTCCTGCGCAAGAACTCCCAGGACGCGATCCGGGAATTCCGGCCGTACTTCGACAACGCGCCCGTCTACGGGCACGGCCCGTCGCTGGAGGAGTTCACCGAGCAGACCCCGCTCACCGTCGGCAGCCCGGAACAGGTCATCGAGAAGACGCTCACCTTCCGCGAGCACTTCGGTGACTACCAGCGCCAGCTGTTCCTCGTCGACCACGCGGGCCTGCCGTTGAAGACGGTGCTCGAACAGCTCGATCTGCTCGGCGAGGAGGTAATTCCGGTGCTGCGCAAGGAATTCGCGGCACGCAGGCCCGCGCACGTGCCGGACGCGCCGACCCACGCCTCGCTGCTCGCCGCGAAGACCGCGACGGAGGTGACCGCATGACCACTCGGATCGCGGTGGTGTCGGCCGGGCTGTCGCAGCCCTCGTCGACACGGCTGCTGGCCGACCGGCTGGCCACGGCCACCGCTCGCGAATTGCGTGCGGCAGGCGGTGAAGTCGAGCTGGAGTTCGTCGACCTGCGCGACCACGCCCGCGATCTCGCCGACAACCTTCTCACCGGGTTCCCCGCGCCGTCGCTGCGGTCGGCGATCGACAAGGTCGTCTCCGCCGACGGAGTGATCGCGGTGACGCCGATCTTCAGTGCCTCCTACAGCGGCTTGTTCAAGACGTTCTTCGATGTGCTGGAAGCGGACGCGCTGGCAGGCATGCCGGTGCTGACCGGTGCCACCGGTGGCACCGAGCGCCACTCACTGGCGCTCGAACACGCGGTGCGCCCGCTGTTCGCCTACCTGCGCTCGACCGTCGTCCCCACCGCCGTCTACGCGGCATCGACCGACTGGGGCGCGCACGGTGCCGACCAGGCACTGAACAACCGAATCGACCGCGCGGCAGCCGAATTCACCGGCCTGCTGCTCGGCAAGAAAGCCCACCGACCCACCGACCCCTACGCCGAGACGACCCCGTTCGAGGATCTGCTCGCCGCCAACCTCCCCCGCTGAACCCAACCCCCGAAGGAGAACTCATGACCACCGCACTCGCCACCGGCCTCACCGCAGGTACCTGGGCCATCGACCCCACCCACTCCACCGTCGGCTTCTCCGTACGCCACCTGATGGTGAGCAAGGTCCGCGGCCGCTTCACCGACTTCGACGGCGCCCTCGTCATCGGCGAAGACGGCACCGCCTCCGCGCACGCCGAGATCCGCGTCGACTCCCTCACCACCGACAACGCCCAGCGCGACGGCCACCTGCGCACCGCCGACTTCTTCCACGCCGAACAGTTCCCCGTGATGACCTTCAAGTCCACCGGATTCCACGGCGATGGCAGCGATTTCGTCGTCGACGGCGAATTCACCGTGCGCGGCAACACCAAGCCGGTCTCGCTCGAGGTCGAGTTCCTCGGCGTCAACCCGGGCATGGGCAACGGCCCCGTCGCCGGCTTCGAAGCCAAGACCGTGGTCTCCCGCCGCGACTTCGGCCTCGACATCGACATGCCGCTCCCCGACGGCGGCGCCGTCATCGGCGACAAGATCACTCTCACCCTGGAGATCGAGGTCGCCCTGCAGAGCTGACCACGCACCACCCGTCGCCCTCGCCGCCTACCGGTCGGCGGGGGCTTCGTGCTGTTCGGCTACCCGGGCCCGGGGCTCACGCCACGCAAGCGAAGTAGCCGATGATGCCGGCGGAGAACGCGGGAATGCAGGTCAGGAAATTCCACGGGAACATGATCATCCAGAAGACCGGCTGGGCCTCGGCGACGGAAGCCGGGACCGAAATCGGTACTGGTACCGGTGCTGGTGCTGGTTCGGCGGTGGCCATACCCGAACCCAAGGCGATCATCGGGGCGATCGCCAAGGCTGCTGCCGTCGCCCGAAACTTTCCACTCATGATGTTTCTCCATCAAAACTGACGTCTGAGGCCGATGTCCTAAGCCACGCACGTGAAGTAGGCGGGAAGGCCGCCGAAGATCGCGGGAACGCAGATGACGAAATTGAACGGGAACAGCAACGCATTGAAGACCGGCTGGGCCTCTTCGACGGCCGATACCGGTGTCGGCGCGGGCGTAGGCGCCGAATCGGCGGCCGCCATGCCCGAGCCAAGGGCAATCACCGGAGCCACCGCGAAGGCAGCCGCCGCCGCCCGGAACTTTCCACTCATGACGAACCTCCATCAACTGATGTCGAAGGCCGCGTGCGACACGGCCTCACGGCTGGCGTGATTCCATGCATCGATTCTGCGTCGGGGATATGCGGGGCCACTATCCTCCCGAGGGTTGAAAACCCTCATCCCTGGCGGCGGCGCATTCGAGTGGTCGACTACTCATGTGATCGTTACCGCGGCGCGGCACACTGGATCCATCGCAGCAGAATGAGGGCAGGTCATGGCCAGATCGAGCGGTGCGAGGACACTCGGGAACAACGTGAGCACGGTGGTGGACTGGCATGTGTGGCCGCGACCACCCGGCATTTGCACGCTGACCTCGGCGTTCGGGAACGGGAATCGCCGCGAGTACCGCCTCGATCGCTACGGGGGCACCGTTTCCATCGGGCGCTCGGATGCCGCCGACATCGTGGTCTCCGACGATTCGACAGTGTCGCGGCTGCACGCCGTCATCGAGCAGATCTGTGACTGCTGGGTCGTCGTCGACGACGGAATGTCGACAAATGGGACATTCGTCAATGGCGAGCGCATCGGCGGGCGCCGGACTCTCGAATCCGGCGACACCCTCAAGGTCGGGCAAACGGTGTTCGCGTTCACCGAGGGCGGCCGCTTGCCTGTGGAAGAAGTGCCGACGACGCCCGTCCTGCGGGTGTCACGGAATTCGCTCACCGATGCCCAATACCTGGTTCTGGAGGCACTGTGCGGGTCCCGCGAGGAGGAGATCGCGCATTGCTACCCCGCCTCGAACTGCCAGATCGCCCAGGATCTGTGCCTGAGCATCGCCACCGTGAAGACCCACCTGCGGGCCCTGTGCCGCAGGTTCCAGGTCGACGATTTCCCGCAGAACCAGAAACGGGTCGTCCTGGTCGAGCGGGCCCTCGCCAGCGGCGTGCTGGCCGATCGCAAGCCCGGTGCCGCCGACTGAGCATTCGGTCAGATCGGGCGGAACCCCGCTCCGACGCCACCGTGCGCATCGATGTCGCCGAGGATGCTGGCCATGTTCATGCCGACCTCCGGTCCGAGGCACGGCACGTACATGTACCCGTTGACCATGCCGACCAGGGTGGTGCCGACCACGACAGGGCCGCCGGAGTCACCGGAGATGACACAGATCTGCGTGATGGTCGCGACGTTGGATTGCAGCGGATCGCCCCAGGTGATGCCACAGGTCTGGCCGGTGGTGCGGCCTTCTTTGCAGGCGATGGCGGGGAACTGCGCCGGTCCGCCGGTCCCGGTGATCGTGGTGTTGCCGACGCGGTTCACCGGAACGACCATGGCCGGGTCGAAGGTGATCACGGCGTAGTCCATGTTTTCGTTGAGGTAGGCGATCTCGCCGACGACGCCTGCGCCGGCATTGGCCTCGGCGGTGATGTCGGCGCCGAGGGGACCGCAGTGCGCGGCGGTAAGCCCGACCAGCCGACCGCCGGAATCGTGCCCGATCGTGGTGAGCGTGCAGGTGGCGTCGTTCACGCCGATCCCGGAACCGCCGCCGAGGACGGCTGGATCCGCGGCGTTCGCCGTCCCGATCTGCCCGGCCATCGTCATGCCGAGCGCTGCCAGTACTGCGCCTACTGCTGCGATTGCTCTTGACATATCCGATCCGTTCCGTTGGACGCGGCTATCTCTTGTGGTGCGAAACGATAGCAAGTCCACATCACGCCACGGTCTCCTCGGCGGGCCGACACCCATCGGCACCGCGGCCCACCTTGGTAGGGTGACCAGCGCTGGTAGTACCCAAGGGGGGAATGTGCAAGGCAACGGGGACTGGTGGTCGACGCCTGGACAATCGGCGGGACATCCTGGGGCTGCGGCCCCGCCCAACGGCATGCCCGGCTACCAGCCGCCACCTGGCTACCCGCCCAACGGCTACTACCCCAACGCTGGATACGCCATGCCGCCGAGGCAACAGCTGCCGATGCGCCCGCCCTACGGTGTGCCGCCGCGCCGGTCGTCGGGGAACGGGTGGATTTTCGGCCTGCTCGGCGTGATCGCGGCCGTCGTCGCGCTCATGGTCGCCGCGGTCGTCTACGTGGACAACAGCGGCACCAGCCCGGACGAGATGGCCGAGGTGTTCCCCGCGCTGGTCAAGCCCGACGGGTCGTTGACCGGGGCCGGGTACGACGGCCAGATCTGCTGGCACGAGTCCGGTGGCAAGCTGCGCGCGCCGAAGAACGACGCCCTCCGGCTCGGCGACTGGACCGATGCCTGGGACTGCTGGGGTCATGTCGGCAAACCGACCTACGTCGTGCTCGCCTACCCCGAGCAGTCCGACGTCTCGAAGGCGATCGAGCAACTGCCGCCCAACAAGAAGAGCTTCCTGACGTACAACGCCTACAGCTGGCAGACTGCCGACACCGCCAACCCGGTGCAGTTCTGGAAAGCGCACGCGTTCACCGACAGCCGCCGCAACCGCTTCATCGTCCTGGCGCAGGAGCAGTACTGGCCGCGGCTGGAGCAGGGCAAGAACCTGCACGACTTCGACCGCTGGTGTGTCGCGATGTTCAGCTAGCCGACTCGTCGGCGGCGATGATCGTGTCGAGCGCGGCGGACAGGCGCGTCAGCACCGCGACGGTCTCGGCGAACGCCGCAGGTCCGAGCGCATCGGCCAGCCGCCGCGCCATCACCGCATGCTGCGGATCGATGCGCCGGATGGCCGCCGCACCGGCCGCGGTGATCGCCACCAGCTTGGCCCGCTTGTGCGCCGGGTTGGGGCGGTATTCGCACATCCCCTTGGCGACGAGGAGGTCGGCCACCCGCTGCACGCTCTGCCTGGTGATGCCCATGGCGCGGGCGATCCCGGCGACCGGCAGCGGTTGTTCCTGCACGGCCGCCATCACCTGCCACCAGGCGACCGAGATCCCGGCCGGGGCGGCCAATCCGTCACCGATGGTGAGGAATTGGCCGTTGAGCCGGTAGACGGTGAGCGCGGCGCCGTCGAGTAAGTCCTGTTCCTCGTTCAACCGGCGAGGCTCCCTTCGTAGTCGGCGAGTACGGCGTACCCGGCCGCGTCCTTGCGTGCGTACAACTGGTACCAGGCGTCGAGGACGCGCGGTTCGTACAGGTCGAGGCGGGCGAAGACCTCCCGCGCGAACTCGAACGGGGACATGCCGTCGGCGGTGATGACATCGCGATCGGTGACGGCAGGCGCCTCCACATAGCGATCGGCACCCGAATATCCGCTGTAGACAAGGTATTCGGCCGCATTGGAGGTGTGCGCGCGGTCGTCGAGCAGCCCTTCCCTCGCCAGCCCGAAGGTGGCGCCGCAGATCGCGGCGATCGGCACGCCTGCCTCGACGAACTGCCTTGCCTTGCGCGCGAACGGAATCAGCTCGTCACCGGCCCACAGGTCGGCGCCGGGCAGGATCAGCATCGCACTGTCCGCGGGGTCGAGATCGGCGATCGCCAGGTCGGGCGTCACCCGCATCCGGCCCATCGTGGTGATCGGCTCGGTGCTCAGCCCGACCGTCTTCACCTGGAACTTTCCCGGCTCGCGATGCCAGTTGCCGTTGGCGATGTGCGCGGTGGCGGCGCCCACCTCCCAGTCGGCGAGGGTGTCGTAGACGGCTACGTGAACTGTTGAGATCGACATGACAGTATCCTGTCATATTTGACAGAATGCTGTCAATAAGAAAATCGAAACCCGCCGAAAGGCCGCGCGTCGTACGCTGGCGTCATTCGGTGCGAGACAAGGAGACTCAGCGCGATGATCGACCCCGTGCACGGCCTGACGGGAACCCTCACGTCACCGATCCGGGCGGCCGGTGCGCTGGGTGAGGTCCTCGTCGCGATCCGCGGGGGCACCGAGACCTACCTCGCCCGCGCCGACGAACCGATCGCCGCGGGCTCGACCGTGTTGATCGTCGCGGTCCATCCGGGTCGCCTGGTCGATGTCGTCGCCTGGATTCCGCTCACAGAGGAGAAATGAACATGCTGGGCTATCACGTTCCCGATCCCGACGAAGCCATGCTGGTCAGCGGCGCCAAGACCAAGGACAACGCGCCGTTCAAGGTGGTCATCGGCCGTGGCGCCTGGGTGGTGCCGCTGTTCCGTAAGGTCCGCTACCTCTCGCTGGCGATGTTCGAGTCCGAGATCAGGGAGCGCTGCGTCACCAAGCAGGCCATCCAGCTCGACGTGCGCGCGGTGATCGCGTTCAAGGTCGCCAACGACACCCAGTCGATCGTCAATGCGGCACAACGCTTCCTGTCCGAGCAGGAGCAGGAGATGTCGGTGCTCACCGGCCGCATCTTCTCCGGCCACCTGCGCTCGATCGTCGGCTCGATGACGGTCGAGGAGATCATCCGCGAGCGCCAGAAGCTGGCCGACGAGGTGCTGATCGCCTCCAAGGTGGAGATGAGCAATATCGGCCTGTGGGTCGACTCGTTCCAGATCCAGTCCATCGACGACGGCAACCTCGGCTACATCAATGCCCTCGCGGCGCCGCACAACGCGGCCGTGCAGCGTGACGCCCAGATCGCCCAGGCCCAGGCCGCCCAGCGCGCCGCCGAGGCCGAACAGGAATCCCTGCGCCGCCGTGCCGAATACGAGCGCGAGACCTCGATCCTCAAGGCGCAGTATCAGCGCGACATCGACAAGGCCAATGCCGAAGCGGCCCAGGCGGGTCCGCTCGCCGACGCCATCGCCAGGCAGGCGGTCCTCACCGCCCAGGCCGAGCAGGCCCGCAAGAACGCCGAACTGCGCGAGCAGGAACTCCAGGCCGAAGTCGTGAAACCCGCACTCGCCGAGGCGGAACGCGTCCGCATCCTCGCCGAGGCCGAAGCCGACCGCACCCGCATCCAGGCCGAGGCCGCCGCCTCCAACAACCGCATCGCCCTCGACCAGCTGCTCATCGAACAACTCCCCGAAATCGTCAAGCAGGCCTCCAACGGCCTCGCGGGAGCCAACCTCACCGTCCTCAACGGCCCCGACGGCGTCGGCGAACTGGTCAACGGGATGGTCGGCCAGGGTCTGACCGTCTTCAACTCCCTGCAGAAGGCGCTGTCGAACGGGGAGGCCGACAAAGTCTGATCCGCTTCCTGGCCGGGCGCGATTAACGGTGCCCGGCCAGCCGCCGATTCACTGTGGCGAACTCCAGGATCGAAACAAGGAATGACTGATGGGATTGTGGATCGGTAGCCCCGCACTCGGCGCATCCGAGAACATCGTCTGGCGCAAGCTCGCCAATCGAACCCAGGGCAGCCGGGCTGTCGGCGGCTGCCTCTACCTGACCGAGACCCGTCTCCTCTTCGTGCCCACCCACGTCGACGCGATCACCGGCGGCAAGCGCTGGGAAACTCCCCTGGCCCAGCTGCGCGCCGTCGGACAGCAAAGCCCGGACGGCGGCGTGTTCAGCGGCGGCCTCCGTACTCGCCTTCGCATCGACACCGACGCAGGCACCGAACTCTTCGTCGTCAACAAGATCGACGAGGTGATCGCGAACCTCGACGCCGCCAGGCCCGCGTGACGCCAAGGAGACCTACCGGCGCCTCGACCCTCGACCGACGTAGACATTGGTAGACAATTGCGCCCTATACTGGCGTCATGAAGTCCATCAGTGTTGGCGAGCTGCGACAGAACCCGTCCGCCATGGTCGCCGACGTCGAGTCGGGCGAGGTCTACGAGCTGACCCGGCACAACCACCGGGTCGGCTTCATCGTGCCCGCCGTCTCCTCGACCCAGATCATTCCGCGCAAAGTCGCCGGTCGGCCCAACACCAGTGCCATCCCCCGCCATGAGCTCAGAACCGCCACCTCGATCGACGAGTTGCTCGAATCCGAGAAGGGCGAATGGTGAAGTCGTTCTACCTCGACACCTCGGTTGCGGTCAGGATCATTCTCGGCCACTCACCGGAGGCCGCGAAATGGTTCGATAACTCCGCAGCCAGCGATGCCACGCGGGTGGTCTCGTCTCGGTTGCTGCGCACGGAGATCACCCGAGTCCTGCGACGTGAGTCGCTGCCGGTCCTGGACCGGGACCGGATCCTCGACTACATCGACATCATCCCGGTCGATCACGCCGTGCTCAACGAGGCGGAAGCGATCATCTCGCACATCAGGACACTCGATGCCATCCACTTGGCCTCGGCTCTGCGCAGCGGCTTGGAAGATCTCACCGTGGTAACCCACGACAAGAACATGGCCACCGTCGCCGAGCACCTCGGGTTCCCGGTCTACGACCCCGTGCGGTGAGCCTTCTGCTCAGAACAGCAGGCCGAGGAGCCATTCGACGAAGTTCGCGATCAGGCGGAAGATCCAGCGCAGGATTCGCGTGAAGAGGGATGGCCCGCCGGATTTCGACAAGCTGACTCGGCGGGCCATTCGTGAGCTAACTCAGGGCGTGGTCGAGGTCGCCGAGGAGGTCTTCGATGTCTTCGAGGCCGACCGAGATGCGGACCACGCCGTCGGAGAGGCCGATGGAGGCACGACCCTCGGGGCCCATCGCGCGGTGGGTGGTCGTGGCGGGGTGGGTGATGAGGGTTTTCGCGTCGCCGAGGTTGTTGGAGATGTCGATGATGCGGAGGCGGTTCAGGACCTCGAAGGCGCGCTTTTTGCCGTCGTCGCCTGCCAGTTCGAAGGTGACGACGGTGCCGCCGCCGGACATCTGGGAGGTGGCGAGGGCGTGTTGGGGGTGGGATTCCAGGAAGGGGTACTTCACCCAGTTGACCGACTCGCTGGTCTCCAGGAACTGGGCGACCTTCAGGGCGGATTCGGTGGACTGGCGCACGCGCAGCGGCATCGTCTCCAGGCCTTTGAGCAGGGTCCAGGCGTTGAACGGGCTCAGGGCGGGGCCGGTGTGGCGCATCAGGTTCTTGACGGGGCCGTCGATGTAGTCCTGGGCGCCGAGGATGGCGCCGCCGAGGACGCGGCCCTGGCCGTCGATGTGCTTGGTGCCGGAGTAGACGACCACGTCGGCGCCGAGTTCGAAGCCGCGCTGCAGCAGCGGGGTGGCGAAGACGTTGTCCAGCACCACCTTCGCGCCTGCGGCGTGGGCGAGCTCGGTGACCTTGCGGACGTCGACGAGGGTCTGCATCGGGTTGGCCGGGGTCTCGAAGAACACGGCCTGGGTGGGCACCGAGAGCGCCTGCTCCCACTGCTCGAGGTCGTCACCGTCGACGAAGACGGTCTCGACACCCCAGCGCGGCAGGATCTCGTTGCACACCACGAAGCAGGAGCCGAACAGGCTCCGCGCGGCGACGAGGCGATCGCCCGCCTTCAGCAGCGCGCCGAGCGCGGTGAACACCGCGGACATGCCCGAGGCGGTCGCGAACGCGGCCTCGGCGCCGTCGAGCAGCCGGATGCGCTCCTCGAACATCGACACCGTCGGGTTGCCGTAGCGGGAGTAGACGAAGTGCTCGACCTCGCCGGTGAACGAGGCCTCGGCGGCCTCGGCGCTCTCGTAGACGAATCCCGAGGTCAGATACAGCGCCTCGGAGGTCTCCTCGAAGCCGGAGCGGCGCAGGCCGCCGCGGACGCCGAGGGTGGCTGGGCCGACGCCCTCGGGCAGTGGCTTGTCGAACGAACCACCGGTGATCATGCGTTTCTCCTTATGCCTGACGCCACGGCAGGCCGACCGCGCGCCAACCGGTGCTGCCGCGCTGCCCGAACGCGTCGGGGCCGCCCTCGAAACCGTCGAGCACGTTGTAGGACGGGGCGATGCCCGCCGCGGTCGCCACGGTCGCGGCGCCGATGGAGCGCTGACCGGAGCGACACAGGAACACCACGGGCGCTTCGTCCGGCCGCCCGGCCAGCGCCTGCTCGAGCTCGGCGCCGAAGTTCGGGTTGCGGGTTCCGGTGCCGTCGACCCACTCGATGAAGTGGGCCGGGCGCTCGATGGAGCTGGTGTCGGGGATGCCGATGTGCGCCCACTCGCCCTCGGTGCGCACGTCGACCAGCACCGCGCCGGGGTGCTCGGCCAGGATCTCCCACGCCTTCTCAGGGGTGATGTCGCCGGCGTAAGTCATGTCGAAACCTCCTGCGTGAATCCGCTCTTGCCGTGGCGGTTGTCCGGCGCACGGCCAGGTCGTCACCCGGAGCACCCCACCGCGGAGGAGGGTTGCCGACCAGCGAGCCGGGGCTTGGGGCTGGTACTCATGACCTTGCGATCTGAGATTGCCCCGGCACAGGTCACCGTGTCAAACGGTTCATGGCGTGCAGACCAGCCAGGCGCCGTCGACCCTGGTCAGATTCCAGGTGCTGGTGGACGACTTGTCGCCGATCTGCACGGTGGCGTCGATCTTGGCCCGGTCGCCGTTGACGGTCGCCTTGTCGAAACCCTTCTTGTCGATCGCCACGGCCGATTTCGGGCCGCCGAGCCGCTCGGAGAGGCCGGATTTCTCCTCGTCGAAGCCGGGGCACGCGACACCGGGCGGCGGGCGCAGCTCACTGCGCGAGCGCGCGTCGATATAGTTGGAGACAGCGGCCGTGAGCCGGTCGGCCTCTGTGACATTTTTCTCAGCGGGTGAGAGCAGCCCGCCGAGCACGATGCCGATGAGCACGATCACCGCGATCACCGCGGCCGCTACGAACGGGACGACGGAACGCTTGTCGGTCTGATCCACCACGATGGGCTGGTCTTCCGAGCCTGATTGTTCCTCGTTCATGCTGTAATCCTGACAGACCGGGCGCGGGCAACCACACCGCGCGCCGGGTGGCTACAACGCCGCAGATAGAATCGCCTTCGAATGCGGCCTGCCGCCGACGTCGAAGGCAGCTGCCAGCCGCCGGATCGCCAACTTAGCCTAAGCTAAATTGACGCCGTCAACAGTTCTCGACCAAAGGGTGCGCGTAGAAAATGACCGAACAGAGTGCAGCGACCCGCCCGCTCCGCATTGCGATCGTGGGCGCAGGACCGGCCGGTATCTACGCCGCCGACGCCTTGATGAAGTCCGATGCCGACGTGAGCATCGACCTCTACGAGCGCATGCCCGCGCCCTTCGGCCTGATCCGCTACGGCGTCGCCCCCGACCACCCGCGCATCAAGGGCATCATCACCGCCCTGCACAAGGTCCTCGACAAAGAGCAGGTGCGGCTGCTCGGCAACATCGACTACGGCACCGACATCACCCTGGACGACCTGCGTCAGTTCTACGACGCGGTGATCTTCTCCACCGGCGCCAACGCCGACCGCGCCCTGCCGATCCCTGGTATCGACCTCGACGGTTCCTACGGTGCCGCCGACTTCGTCTCCTGGTACGACGGGCACCCGGATGTGCCGCGCTCGTGGCCGCTGGACGCGGAGAAGGTCGCCGTCCTGGGCGTCGGCAACGTCGCCCTGGATGTGGCGCGCGTGCTGGCCAAGACCGGTGACGAGCTGCTGCCGACCGAGATCCCGCCGAACGTCTACAAGGGGCTCAAGGAGAACAAGGCCGTCGAGGTCCACGTCTTCGGACGTCGTGGCCCCGCCCAGGCCAAGTTCACGCCGTTGGAGCTGCGCGAACTGGATCACTCGCCGACGATCGAGGTCATCGTCAACCCCGAGGACATCGACTACGACGAGGGCTCCGAGGCCGCGCGTCGTAACTCCAAGCAGGTCGACATGGTCGCCAACACCTTGGAGCAGTGGGCCATCCGCGATCATGGCGGCCGCCCGCACAAGCTGTTCCTGCACTTCTTCGAATCCCCGGCCGAGGTCATTGGAGAGGACGGCAAGGTCGTCGGTCTCAAGACCGAGCGCACCCAGCTCGACGGCACCGGCAACGTCAAGGGCACCGGCGAGTTCAAGCAGTGGGATGTCCAGGCGATCTACCGCGCCGTGGGCTACCTGTCGCAGAACGTCACCCAGCTGCCGTTCGACGACCAGGCGGGCACCGTGCCCAACGAGGCCGGTCGCGTGATCTCCGACGAGACCGCCGAGGGCTCGGACCGTTTCATGCCCGCCACCTACGTGACCGGCTGGATCAAGCGCGGCCCGGTCGGCCTCATCGGCCACACCAAGGGCGACGCCAACGAGACCATCGCCTGCCTGCTCGACGACGCCAAGGACTTCGCCCCGGCGCCGCAGCCCGAGCTGGACGCGGTCACCACGTTCCTCGAGGGCAAGGGCATCCCGTTCACCACGTGGGCGGGCTGGTACCGCCTCGACGCGCACGAGCGCGCCCTCGGCGAGCCCGAAGGCCGTGAGCGCGTGAAGGTCGTTGAGCGCGAGGACATGCTGCGCGCCTCCGAGCCGAACAAGGTCTAGGATCGGACTCCCAGAGGCCGGTGGGTGACAGGACGCCACGTCCTGCAACCCACCGGCTTTTCTGTTCTACGGCCACTGTCACAGGGGCCGGACTGTTCCAATCCGCCGAACTCGAGGCATTCTGTACAAGTGTTCGATGCCCACGTCCACATCATCGATCCGCGGTTCCCGCTGATCGAGAACGAAGGCTACCTGCCTGACCCCTACACCATCGCCGCCTATCGAAAGCGCATGGCGCACTTCGATGTTCGCGGTGGTGCGGTGGTCAGCGCGTCGTTCCAGGGTTCCGACCAGTCGTACCTGAAGGCCGCGCTGGCCGAACTCGGGGACGGCTGGGTCGGGGTCACCCGGCTGGATCTGGATGCCACCGACGACGAGATCATCGAACTGGACCGCGCCGGCGTGCGCGCCCTGCGGTTCAACCTCAAACGCGCCGCCGCCGACATCACCGAGATGACCCTGCAGGCGCTGCGCGCGCACGAGCTGGCCGGCTGGCACGTGGAGCTCTACATCGACGGGCAGATGCTGGCCTCGTTGCAGCCGGTCATCTCCAAGCTGCCCGCGCTCTCGATCGACCACCTCGGCATGTCCGAGGAGGGTCTGCCCTATCTGCTCGATCTGGTGGATCGCGGCGCCAGGGTGAAGGCGACCGGTTTCGGCCGGGTCGACATGGACGTGGCCGAGACGCTGCGCCGCATCCACGCGGTCAATCCCGGGGCGCTCATGTTCGGCACCGACCTGCCCGGCACCCGCGCGGGCAGGCCGTTCGAGGACGCCGATGTCGACCTGATCTGCCAGGTCGTCGGCGCCGATCTGCACGCGGTGCTCGAGGACAACGCGCGCGAGGCCTACCGGCTGCCCGCCGTGGAGCGCGCGGTGACCGACCCGATACCGACGATGCCGATCCGGCGCACCGACAATCCGACCGTGCCGATTCCACGCAACCAGCTGCCCGGCGCCGGCGAGCACACCCGCCCGCTGCCGGTCATCGAGTAGGTCAGGCCAGGATCGAGCCGGTCAGCCACACACCGGCGGCGACCAGCGCACCGAGCAGCTCGACCAGCATCGACAGCCCGACGCCCTTGAGCGCGTGCACCGTCGCGGGCCAGGCCAGCTGGTTGGTCTTCAAGCGGTACAGCTCGGCCAGGTAGACGCCGAGCACGAAGCCGATGAACAGGCCGACGATCGGGATGACGAAGAACCCGACGACGCCGAGGATCGCGCCGACCAGCAGCGCCCGGTTCGACACTCCCGCCTCGCGCATCCGCCTGCCCGGCCAGGTGTATTTCACGACGCCCGAGATGCCGAGCGCGACCGTGGCGATCGCGAGCACCGTCCAGGCCTCGGCGCCGCCGGTCATGAAGGCCCACACCGCGATCGCGGCGAAGATCAGGATGACGCCGGGCAGAATCGGCACGATCACGCCGACGAGACCGACCAGAATGACGAGGCCTATGATGACCTCACCCCACACGCTCACTACGGGTCCTCCCATTGTGGCGCCGAGTCGCGCCACCGGAATTCTCGCCCATGCCCTACCCGGGCCGCCATCCCGACGCTATTGTCAGACTGTCAATACCGTTCGACGATGAACAGAGGTCAGGTGTGAGCGAGTCCACCAACGCCAAGCAGGGCCCCCTCGCGGGGATCAAGGTCATCGAGCTGGCCGGCATCGGGCCCGGCCCCCATGCCGCGCTACTGCTGGCCGACCTCGGCGCCGACGTGGTCCGCGTGCAGCGCCCCGGCATGATGCCAGGATTCATGGAGCGGCCGCAGTGGCGTGGCCGGACCATTGTCGAAGCGAATCTCAAGGATCCCGCCGACGTCGCCAAGATCCTCGACCTGGTCGAGAAGGCCGACGTGCTGCTCGAGGGCTTCCGTCCCGGCGTCACCGAGCGCATGGGCCTCGGCCCCGACGACGCGCTCGCCCGCAACCCGCGCCTGGTCTACGGCCGGATGACCGGCTGGGGCCAGCACGGCCCGCTCGCCGATCGCGCGGGCCACGACATCAACTACATCTCTCTGACCGGCGTGCTCAACGCCATCGGCCGCAAGGGTGAGCGGCCGGTGCCGCCGCTGAACATGGTCGGCGACTTCGGTGGCGGCTCGATGTTCCTGGTGTTCGGCGTGCTCGCCGCGCTGGTCGAGCGGCAGAGCTCCGGCAAGGGCCAGGTCATCGACGCCGCGATGATCGATGGGGCGCTCGCCCTGTCGCACATGATCTGGGGCATGCGCGGGGTCGGCCTGTGGTCCGACGAGCGCGGCACCAACCTGCTCGACACCGGCATGGCGTTCTACGACACCTACGAGACGGCCGACGGCAAGTACATGGCTGTCGGCGCGATCGAGCCGCAGTTCTACGCCGAGCTGCTGGCCGGGCTGGAGATCGACCCGGAGGGTCTGCCTATGCAGATCGATCCGAACGGCCAGGAGCAGCTGCGCAAGCTGTTCGCGGACAAGTTCAAGACCAAGACCCGCGACGAGTGGGCCGCGATCTTCGACGGCACCGACGCCTGCACCACTCCGGTGCTGACCTTCACCGAGGCCGAGCAGAATCCGCACATCGTGGCCCGTACCGGCCTGATCGATATCGAGGGCGTCGTCCAGCACGCGCCTGCGCCGCGGTTCTCCCGCACTCCCGGTGGCGTGCCGACACCGCCGCCGTCGGAAACGACACCGATCGACACGGTCTGGGTTGACTGATTTGCCTGCCTGTCGTCGGTAGTCTTATCGGCTATCGACGACAAGCCACGGACCCGCACCGGCCACCGGCCACCGAAGGTGCTCGCCGCGCTCATCGCGGTCACCACCTTCGGTGCCGCGCTGCTCGCTTTCACCCTGGCCGAAGGAATGCTCGACGACCGCAAGACCCGGCTCATCGAATCCCGTTGCCGCAGTGAGTCCCCGGTGCCCGCGGCGGTCAGCGCGCTCAACGGCCTCGCGGCCGGACTGCTACTGGCCAGCACCATCTCGCTGATGTGCCTGTTGGTGCTGCTGTTCCGGTATCCGTCCGCGCGCAGCGCCGTCGCGGTGCCGCTCACCACGGTCGCCGTCCTGATCTCGATGCTGTTCATGCTCGGCGCGGGCTACGAGACCGTGCGACCCGCCTCCGCGTCGGCCGGCTCCCACCCGTGCGGATTCGGCTGACTCAGTAGCAGGTGAGCGGTTGCAGCGGATCGGCGGCGCGCGGGGTGAGAGCTTCGTAGGCGGCGGCGATGGACTTCACAGCCAGGCGCAGCTCCGGTTCGGGGTGGGTGAAGGGCAGGCGCAGGAAGCGTTCGAAGGCGCCCTGGACGCCGAAACGTGGTCCGGCGGCGAGTAGTACGCCGTGGTTGGGTGCGGTGGCGGCGAGTGCGGTGGAGACGGGGCTCGGGAGCTGGGCCCAGACCGACATGCCGCCCGCGCCGGGGGCGATGTACCAGCCGGGGAGGTCTTCGGCGACGGCGTCGAGCAGGGCGGCGCGCTGGGTGCGCAGCTGCTCGCGGCGGCGGTCGAGGATGGGTTCGGCGTTCTCCAGCAGGTGGACGGTGGCCAGCTGGTCCATCACCGGGGTGCCGAGGTCGACGGTGGCGCGGATGCCGAGAAGCTTGGTGATCAGCGCCTGATTGGTGCGGATCCAGCCGACCCGCAGACCACCCCAGAACGACTTCGACGCCGAACCGATGGTGATGATCTCCGAGCCCTTCGCGAACGCGGCGACCGGTGGCGGCATGGTCTCGCCGGACAGGTTCAGATCGCTCATCGATTCGTCGACGACGACGGTCATCCTGGTGTCGCGGGCGATGGCGGCCAGTTCGGCGCGGCCGTCGGCGTCGAGCAGCAGGCCGGTGGGGTTGTTGAAATCGGGGACCAGGTAGGCCAGCGTCGCCGCGGTCTGCCTGGCTGTGCTGCGCAGGCCGTCGAGATCCCAACCGGCGTGCGGGAATTCGGGCCGCAGCGGGAGCGGGATGGGGCGGGCGCCGACATCGCGGATCGCCTCGATCGCGTTCGGGTAGGTGGGGTGCTCGATCAGCACGCGCGCGGCGGGTGAGGTGAGGACGTTGAGCAGCAGCCGGAGCCCGTGCTGGGCGCCGAGCGTCACCAGGATCTGTTCGGGCTCGGTGGGCAGGCCGCGGGCGGTGTAGCGGCGGGCCAGCGCCTCGCGCAGGGCGACCACGCCGACCGGGTCCATGCCGTGCGTGCCGAGGTAGGCCGGAATGCCTTGCAGTGCGGTCGAATACGCCTCGTGCAATTCCGGCGGGGCCGACATCGCCGCGTAGGTCATGTCGATGGTCGGCAGTTCGGGCTGGGCCATCAGCGCCATGATCCCGCGGGTCGGCTTGGAGCCGTCGTGCTGGATGGCCGGCGGCAGCGCCACCGTGCTGCGGGAGCCCTGGCGGCTGATCAGGTAGCCGTGCTCGCGCAGCAGCGAGTACGTCGAAGTGATGGTGGTGCGGCTGACGCCGAGGGTGGTGGCCAGATCGCGCTCGCTGGGCAGGGCGACGCCGAGCGGGGCGCGGCCGTCGTGGATCAGCAGCCGGATCGCCTCGGCCAGGGCCAGATAGGCGGGGCGATGCGGGCGACGCTCGGGGGAATCGCCGCCGGTTTCGGGGTCACGCCACCGGCCGAGGTCGCGGGCCAGGCCGGATGCACCGATCACTCTTGTCGCCATGAAGTCCAGTATTCCGTAAGTGGATATTTATGAGCAAGGCCAGTCGGAGGATTCTTACGACATGACCACTTTCCTCGCCCTCGCCGTCGCCACCGCCTTCGGGTACGCCGTCTATCACTTCTCGCCGAAACGAGGGGAATTGCCGTTCTGGCCGTTCCAATATCTGCCGCACGACAGGGCTTTCGGCACCTACGATGACCAGCGCCTGTTCCGCGATCTCGATGCGGTGCGGGTGCACGAGGACGAGTCGGCGTCACCGGCGGTCGACGGAGGCAGTCCAGTCCAGTTGTCGAAAACTGGACCTCTCGAATCCGGCGAGCGCGGGCCGCTCGCCGCGTGAGCGCAGGGGCGGGCCGGAATCTGTCACCGGGTCGGCGCACACTGTGATCATGAGTTCCGGAACCAGGACCGAACCGGTTGCCGCGGCACTGTTCGACACGGCGATCGGCCTGTGCGCGATCGCCTGGCACGGCGAGACCGTCGTGCGGTTCCAGTTACCCGAGGCGAGCGAGGAGGAGACGCTGGCCCGGATCACCAGGCCACTGGGCGGCGTGCCGGTGGTCGAGGACGAACCAGGGCCCGCGATCACCGCGGCGATCGCGGGGATTCGTACCCATCTGGCGGGCACGGTCGACCCGTTGCGCTGGATCGACGTCGACCTGCGCGGTGTGCCCGAGTTCTACCGCGCCGTCTATGCCGTGACCCGCGAGATCGACCCCGGCCACACGCTGAGCTACGGCGACATCGCCACCCGCCTCGGCGCGCCGGGCTCGGCCCAAGCCGTCGGGCAGGCGCTGGGGCGCAACCCTGTTCCGCTGATCATCCCCTGTCACCGGGTTCTCGCCGCCGATCACGCGCTGCACGGTTTCTCGGCGCCGGGCGGGATCGGCACCAAGGCGCGGCTGCTGGAGATCGAGCGGACTCCCGGCTTCGGTGAGCCGACGCTGTTCTGATCCTCGAGGACCGATGAATCCTCGCGGCGTGCACCGTCTGTACGGATAGCCCAGGCATCGCCACGGCGTAAACCCGTGCCGACCTGCACCGAACCCGATCGCGTAACGTCGAGTCCGGTGGTCACACGGCCCGTATCGAGAGGAACCACAATGCAGACTGTGACGTCGGCCGACGGCACCACGATCGCCTACGACCGGGTCGGGGACGGCACGGCGGGGACGGTCATCCTGATCGGCGGCGCGTTCAGCTACCGCGAGTTCGCGACCATGGTCGAGCTCGCCAAGACGCTGGCCGCCGACTTCGACCTGACGGTGCTGAACTACGACCGGCGCGGGCGCGGTGACAGCGCCGACTCCCCCGGCGTGTACGACGTGGCCAACGAGATCGCCGATATCGCCGCGCTGGTCGAGGCCGCCGGCGGGAAGGCCGCGCTGTTCGGCTGGTCGTCCGGCGCCGCGCTCGCGCTGCTTGCCGCGGCCGAGGTGCCGGGCGTGACCGAGGTGGTCGCCTTCGAGCCGCCGTTCGTGGTCGACCCGAAAGACCATGTGCCGCCGAAGGATCTGGAGGCCAAGCTGCATCCGTTGATCGCCGCGGACAACCGCAACAAGACGGTCCGCTACTACATGACCAAGGCGATGGGTATGCCCTGGCTGATGGTCACCGCGATGCGCGTGACCCCGTTCTGGAAAGCCCTTGCCGCGACGGCCAATTCGACCGCCCACGACTGGGCCGTGATGAAGCCGTACATGCGCGGCAAGAAGCTCGACGCCACGGAGTGGAGCGGTGTCACCGTTCCGGTGCTCGTCCTCGCGGGCGACCGCACCGCCCCGATGCTCACCAAGGGCGCCAAGGCCGCCGCCGAGGTCCTGCCGAACGCGAAGTTCGCCGAGCTGCCCGGCGTCAGCCACAACCCGAAGGTCTCGATCCTCGCCCCCGCGATCGGCGAATTCCTCACCCGCACACGATGATCCACGCTGAGCGCAGCGGCGGTCAGGGTGGTGGCGGGTGGTCCCGGTAGAACTGGCAGGGATCGCCGGTGAGGTAACCGTCCATGCAGGCGAAGTAGGTCTGGACGCAGGCGTTGCTGGTGCAACCCGCCGTGTAGAGCATCCCGCGGATTCGCTCGTTGCGCTGCTGGGAGGGGGTGAGTGTCTGGGCTGGCGGGAGCACCGAGCTCACCGGTGACGGGCTGGGCGGCGGGGTCGGTTCGTCGGGCGAACTACAGCCGGGCAGGACGGCGAGGGTGAGCAGCGCCGACAGGGCCAGACCTGCACGCATCGCCATCAGCCACCTCCGTCCGGAACCGCTTCGACGGTACCCCGGGCCCTGAACCAGCGAAACTGCCCCTCTCCGAAACCGGGAAGGGGCAGTTCGCGAAGGAAACTCAGCCCAGCACGTCGTGGCGGACGATGGTCTGGTCGCGGCCGGGGCCGACGCCGATGCACGAGATCCGCGCGCCCGACAGCTCTTCGAGCCGCAGCACGTAGGCCTGCGCGGTGGCGGGCAGCTCCTCGAAGGTGCGGGCGTGCGAGATGTCCTCCCACCAGCCGGGCATCTCCTCGTAGATGGGCTTGGCGTGGTGGAACTCGGTCTGGGTGGTCGGCATCTGCTCGACCCGCTCGCCGTCGATCTCGTAGGCGACGCAGATCGGCACGGTGTCCAGACCCGACAGCACGTCGAGCTTGGTGAGGAAGTAGTCGGTGATGCCGTTGACGCGGGTGGCGTAACGGCTGATCACCGCGTCGAACCAGCCACAGCGACGGGCACGACCGGTGGTGACGCCCACCTCGCCGCCGTTCTTGGCCAGGAACTCGCCGAAGTTGTCGAACAGCTCGGTCGGGAACGGGCCGGAGCCGACGCGGGTGGTGTAGCACTTGAGGATGCCGAGCACCGTGTCGATCTTGTTCGGGCCGATGCCCGAACCGACCGCGGCGCCGCCGGAGGTCGGGTTCGACGAGGTGACGAACGGGTAGGTGCCGTGGTCGACGTCGAGCAGGGTGCCCTGCGAGCCTTCCAGCAGGATCGTGTCGCCGCGCTCGAGCGCCAGGTTCAGCTCGAGGCGGGTGTCGGAGATGCGGTGCTTGAACGACTCGGCCTGCTCGAGCACCTCGTCCACCACCTGCTGCGGGTCGAGCGCGCGGCGGTTGTAGATCTTCACCAGCACCTGGTTCTTGAACTCCAGTGCGGCTTCGACCTTCTGGGTGAGGATCTTCTCGTCCAGCACGTCGGCGACGCGGACGCCGACGCGGGCGACCTTGTCCTGGTAGCAGGGGCCGATGCCGCGGCCGGTCGTACCGATCTTGCGGCTGCCGAGGAAGCGCTCGGCGACCTTATCGATGGCAACGTGGTACGGCATGATCAGGTGCGCGTCGGCGGAGAGCAGCAGGCCGGAGGTGTCGACTCCGCGCTCTTCCAGACCGGCGAGCTCGTCGAGCAGCACACCCGGGTCGACGACGACACCGTTGCCGATGACGTTCTTGACGCCCGGGGTGAGGATGCCGGACGGGATCAGGTGCAGAGCGAACTTGTCACCGTTGGGGAGGACCACCGTGTGGCCCGCGTTGTTGCCGCCCTGATAACGGACGACCCACTGCAACCGCTCACCGAGCAGGTCGGTAGCTTTGCCCTTGCCCTCGTCGCCCCACTGGGCGCCGATGAGGACGATTGCCGGCATTTCGCGTCTCCTACAGATCGACAGCAGCACACTGTGTACTGCAGCTACCTGCCGTAGGACGCTGCGCGTCCAGTCACTGAGGCGGTGGCCGGAGACACAGTCTAGCCGACGCCTGATCAGGGACCCTCGACGTGCCCTGCCCGAGCGTGCCGCCCCCCGGCCCTCGCCGACGCCAGGATCGGCTACCGTTACTTGCCGGCAGGGGGTTTTGCCGTGTGCTTGTGGGCGACACACCGTCGGCCGTACCGAGGAGGGTGTACCGCAGTTTGAGTACCCACGTTCTCCGATGTGGTGACATACCGGTCCCGATCGCGCTCGCCTCGCTACCGACCACCCAGACCGGCCCGCTGCCCGACGTCGCCGTCATCGACGAATTGCTGCCCGTGCTGGCCGCCGACAGCCTGCCGCGGTTGATCGTGCTCGGCTCCGACGCCGGCCTCGCCGCCGTGCTCACCCATCTGATGCGCACCGAACGGCTGCACGTCGAGGTGGGATTCGTGCCGGTCGAGACGACCTACGCCGCGCGGGTCTATCAGACCGCTACCGGTAACGCCGCCGCGAAGATCGCGATCGACGGCCGCGCGATCGAGACCCCGCTGATCCGCGACGACACCGGCACCGTGCTCGTCGGCCGGGCCAGCATCACCGGCATCGACGGCGCCGCGCTGGAGGGTGAGGCCTACGTCGACGACACCCTGCTGTTCAGCGGCACCGTGGCGACGATGCTGATCTCGCCGACCATGACGATGCCCGGGGTCCGCGCGCGCGTGCGCAAGGGCTTCCGCAAGCGCACCTGGGTGTCCGGGCGCGCCGCGCAGCTCGGCACTCCGGGCGCGATCGTCACCAGGGACGGCATCACCACCGAACGCAAGGTGCCGCGCTCGACCTTCTACCGATTCGAACAACCCTGGCTCTTGGTGCGATGACCTATTCCTTCACGCCGGGCAGGCGCACCGGCCACAACGCCGTCCGTCCCAGCCCGGTCTTCCTGCTCATCGTGCTGATCACCGTGGCCGGTGGCGCGCTGGCCTGGGATGCCGACATCCAGTCGGTGCGAGCCAAGTTCGGCGTGTTCATCCTCGTGGTGTTCGGCTGGATCATCAGTCTGTGCCTGCACGAATTCGCGCACGCCTACGTCGCGTGGCGGGCGGGCGATCACGAAGTGGAAGTGCGGGGCTACCTCACCCTGAATCCACTCAAGTACAGCCATCCGGTGCTGTCGATCGGCCTGCCGCTCGTGTTTATCGCCCTTGGCGGAATCGGTCTGCCCGGTGGCGCGGTGTATGTGGACACCACCCGGTTCCGGTCGAGTGTGCAGCGGTTGGTGAGCGCTGTCGGTCCGGCGTCCAACGCGCTGTGCGCGGTGGTGCTGCTCGTGATCGTGCGGGTGTTCGGGTCGGTCCAGGAGCACGCGGCGTTCTGGGTCGGGCTCAGTTTTCTTGCGTTCCTGCAGATCACGGCATTTCTGCTGAACATTCTGCCGGTGCCGGGCCTGGACGGATACGGCATCATCGAGCCGTCGCTGAGTTACGAGACCCGCAGGGCGCTCGACCAGTTCAAGCCGTACGGCATGCTGATTCTCTTCGCTGTCATCTTTTTCACACCGCTGAGCCAGGTTTTCTTCAACGGCGTTTACGCTTTGTTCGAACTTTCCGGGGTACCAGAGGGTTGGGCTGCCTACGGCGGCCACATGACTCGTTTCTGGCGTTGATAGCCTGTCGCGGGTCAGTCACGACTCTGGAACGGAAACGCATATGGGCCCCACCGAATCGCCCGTAGTCCTGTCCGTCGTCATCCCGACGCTGGACGAAGCTTCCTGCATCACCGCCTGCCTGGAACGCCTAATCGGCCAGGACGCCGTCGACGAGATCGTCGTCGTCGACAACGGCAGCACCGACGGCACCCGCGAGATCGTCGCCGAACTCGCCATCCGCCACCCCAAGATCGAATTGCTGGAGGAGCCGGATCCTGGCGTCGCGCACGCGCGCAATACCGGCTTCGACAAGTCCCGCGGCGACTACATCGGCCGCATCGACGCCGACACCCTCGTCGGGCCCGACTGGGGCGCCACCGTGCGCGCGCACCTCGACGCGCATCCGGACACCATGGCGGTGACCGGCATCAGTACCTACCACGACTCCCCGATCGGCTTCTTCCTCGCGGCCGTCATCGGTGGGCAGGAGCGCCTCGGCCTGATCAAGCATCAGCCCGTCGGCAATGTGCACGGCGCGAACATGGCGATCCGGCGCAGCGCCTGGCAGCAGGTCCAGGAAGCCACCACCACCCGGCGCGACCTGCACGAAGACCTCGACCTGGCGCTGTGCCTGACCAAGGCGAAGCTGCGCATCGACCAGCTGCCGCAGCTACGGGCCGAGATCTCAGCGCGCCGCCGCAAGACCCCGCCGAGCGTCTGGTGGACGTACCAGCTGCGCGGCCTGCAGACCATCGCCAATCAGGGCTACACCGTGGTGCCCTTCCACCGCGCCGTGATCACCGGCGCCTGGCTGATGCACACCTCGCAGTGGCCGATCTACCGGGTGTGGGACTTCGATCGCAAGCGGTTCTCGCTGCGGCCGGGCCGTCCCCGGGTCTCCCCCGTCGGCGACTGAACCCTCATTCCTCCGGCGTCACATACGGATTGGGCACGGTAGGCGGGAGCAGCGCCATCGCCGAGATGCGCTGCATCCCGCACACCACCATCAGATCCACCACGATCGACCTGATCTGGGCGAACACCACATGCGCCGAAAGGCCCGCCCCGGCAACCAGTTCCGGGCGGGCGTTCTTGGCGACACTGCGCAGTGCGCGGGTGGCCTCGGCCTGATCCGGCTGCTCGCCGGGGTCGGCCAGCATCATCTTGCGGACCACGTCGGTGGCATTGCCCAGCTGGTTGACCAGGTCGATCAGGCGCGGGTCGAGCACCTCGTCGTCGCGGACCAGGGTGAGTGAACGGCGCAGCAGCACACGGGTATTGCGGACGGCGTTGTCGAGCGGATCCGCCGCCGAATGGATGCGGGCGAGCCGCTGGCGGGAGTTCCAGTACAGCGGCGAGATCCGGCTGACCTCACGGCCGCCCGCCAGCGCCGAACGCAGCGCATCGATCTGGCCCTGGGTGGCGCGCACCGCCGACAGCGCGTCGTGCACCTTGGCCGAGTCCTGCTCGAGCAGGCCGTCGGCACAGGTGATCATGGATTTACTCATCACCGACAGCACGTCGGCCGCGTGTTCGCGAGCCCGGCGCACCGGGTGCAAGGGGATCAGCCCGACCATCAGCACGCCGACGAGGCCGCCGACCAGCGCGTCGATCATGCGGCTCGGTCCCGCCCCGGCGGCCTGGCTCAGCGTGGAGACCAGCACCGCCGAGCCCGCCGCCTGGATCGAGATGATCGAACCACCGTCCAGGAACACCGCGCACGCCATCGCGCACGCGACGACCAGTCCCACCTGCCAGACACCGGTACCGACCTGCGCGATGAACAGGTCACCGATGCCGATGCCGACGGCGACGCCGACCACCAGCTCCACCGACCGGCGGACGCGGGCACCGAAGGAGATGCCGATGGAGACGACCGCCGCCGTCGGCGCGAAGAACGGCTCGGGATGGCCGAGGATGTTGTGCGCGATGAACCAGGCCAGCGCCGCACCGAGCGAGCACTGGATGATCGGGATCGCCGACAGCCGCAGCCGCACCGAGGACGCCTTGAAGCGATCGACGGTGCTGGTTTTAGCGGCCGCTACTACCGGGGACGCCGCGGCGACGACGGAGTGGGAATCGCTCACCTACGAATCGGCCACGACTCAGTCCAGGCCGAGTTCGGCGGCCGCGCGCGGATCGCAGTCTTCGAGCAGATCGAGGCAGCGGGCGTACTCTTCGGTCTCGCCGATCGTCTTCGCGGCCCTGGCCAGCGCGCCGACGCTGCGCAGGAAGCCCTGGTTCGGCTCGTGGTTCCACGGGACCGGGCCGAAACCCTTCCAGCCGTTGCGGCGCAACAGGTCGAGGCCACGGTGGTAGCCGGTGCGGGCGAACGCGTACGCGGCGACAGTGTCGTGATTGACCTCGCCGCCGGCGCGCTGCAGCGAGTTCTCGGCGAGCTGGGCCCAGGCGATGGACGCGGCCGGGTGGTCGGCGGCGACCTTGACCGGGTCGGTGCCCGCCGCGATGGCGTCTTCGGCGTCGATCAATTCGGGAAGGAGGACCGGCTGCGGTCCGAGCAGGTCACCGAAGGAGGTCATGGGTTCATTGTGCACCGAGCCGCCGAACGACGTCGCCCGGCCCGCCGCGGGGCGATCGGCGAACTCCCCCGCGCGGCGCGCATTAGGCTGACGCAGGAGTGGCAACGTTCGAGCCTGAGCGAGGGGTACTAGGTGTCCGACCCGACCGACGAGAACAACCCGGCAGCCGAGCCTGCCGACCCCGGCGCGACCGGGCCGAGCGCCCAGCGTGGCGCCGATTCGTCGAGCACCGCGCCGCCGACCGGCGCACCCAAGTCGACCCCGGAAGCGGTCACCGAACCGGGCAGGGCGACCGTCACCCCGACCGCAGGGGGGACCGCGGAGACGGTCGTCATCCGGCGCGGTGAGCTGCCGGGTGCCGCGGGCGCGCCCGGCGGACCGCGGTCCCAGAGCGGTCCCGGCGCGCCGCAGCAGGCGGGTCACCCCGGCAACGCACCCCAGCACCCTCCGGCACCACCCCGCCGCGCCCAGCCCGTCGGTCGATCGGGGAATGCCGCGGGTGGACAGCAAGCCTCGCGACCGGGCAGCGCTCCCGGCCAACAGCCAACGGGCCGACCCGGGACGCCGCAGGCTGGTTCACGCCCCCAGAGCGGTCCCGACTCGCCGCACGGCCCAGGCAACTCGCCTGGCGGGCAGCCGTCCGGCAACTCGCCTGGCGGGCAGCCGTCCGGCAACTCGCCTGGCGGACAGCCGTCCGGTCAAGGCACTGCGCCTGGTGGGCGACAGCCCCTCGGCCCCGGCGGACCACGTCCCCAAGGCGGGCCCGGTGGGCCACAGCCGGGTGGGCGCCCCGGCAATGTGCCGGGCGGACAACGGCCTTCAGGTGTCGGCAACGCACCTAACGGACTGCGGCCGCAGGGTGGGCCAGGCGCGAGCGCGGGCAACGCGCCTGGTGGACAACAGCATCCGGGTGGTAGCAACGCCCCTGTCGGACCGCGGCCCCAGGGCGGGCCAGGTGCGGGCGCGGGCAACGCGCCTGGTGGGCAGCAGCGTTCGGGTGGCGGCTACGCCTCCGGTGGATCGCAGGGCGCCGGGCAGCGGCCGGTCGACAGGCCGGAAGGTGCGCCGCGAGCAGGCGGACCGGGAGCGGGCTCTGCTGTCGCGGGATCGCAGGACGTCGGCGGGCAAGTGCCCGCTGCGGGTCGGGTCGGCGACCAGGGGCGTGGCGCGCAGAACTCCGCGCAGGACCAGGGCTCGAATGCCGCGGCCGCCTCGCCGTTGGCTGGACTGTCGCAGGGTCTGCCCGGCGGGGACCGTTCCGAGCAGGCGAGTTCGGAGAGCACAGGCCGTCAGGGCGATCGCCCTGTCGACCCCGCGAGCCCTGATGCGCCGACCACCGCGATGCCCATCCCTGGTCAGAAAGCATCTGCAGCTCAGGGTGATTCGACGAACGACGTCACCGCGAAGATTTCGAGCGCTCAGTCGAAAGCCGCGCAAGCGGATATCCCGACGGCCGGCATGAGCCAGGTCGACCGTCCGTCGACGTCGGCTGCGAAGTCCGGCAAGGCATCCGCCGCCGCAGGTGCAGCAGCGGGTGCGGCGCTCGCCGGTGCTGCCACAACAGGTGCAGCACCTGACGGCACCTCGGCCGACGACACATCTGCTACCGCGGATCGTCCGGCTTCGAACGAAGGCCCTGCGGACCGCACGGCCGCCGCATCAGCGGGTGCTGCCGCGGCTGGCACCACCGAAGCAGCGGATGCCTCCGCGTCGGCCACGGGTGACACGGCGGACAGGGGCACCGCGGCAGCGACCACAGGCTCCGCGACCGGTGCGGGTGCTGCGGACGCCGAGTCGGGACGCGACGCGAATCGCCAGGATTCGACCGGCGCAGGCTACAGGTCGACCGATGGCGGCGACGATTCGAGGACTCGCGGCTCGGGCGGAGCTGACGGCGGCGCGGATGCGGATGCACCCACGGTCTCCGGAGTTGTCGTCGGCAAGGGTGGTTCACCCGCTGACGCGGATACGACCGAGAAGTTCCAGACCGGAACGCCGGGGCGTGCAGCAGGCGACAAGCCGGGCGCCGACCGCACCGGGCCGGGTGGCAACCCGGGCGCAGGGCAGGCCGGGCCGGGTGCACGGCAGGCCGGGCCGGGCGACAAGTCCGGCGTGCGGCCGGGTGCTGCCGCGGCCGCGGCGGCAGCTGCTGGGGTAGCGGCAGCCGCTGGGGCGAGCTCGCTGGTGAAGAAGGGCGGGGGCGAAGTTCCCCCGTCCGAGGATCAGACCATGGTGATGCGGGTGGTCGATGCGGCGGATGCGCCGACGACGGCCATGCCGATCCAGCGGCCGACGGATCGAGTGGTGCCGCCCGCCGGTGGCAGGCCGATGACGCCGCCGCCGAATACGCCGCGTGGGCCCGCAGGGCCGCGACAGGCGGGGCATCAGGGTCCGAGTGGGCCGCACGGACCCGGGGTCGAGGAGACGCAGCCGTCGCCGCCGCGTGGGCCGAGTGTTCCGCCGAAGCCGGCGTCGGCTCCCTCGCCCGCCGATATCCAGCCGACGCGCCCCGCGCAGCAGCTGGCCGAGGGCAAGCGCCAGGTCGCGCCGCCGGACGGCCCGCGGCCGGGCCAGCCGGGCGGCCAGCCGGGTCAGCAAGACGGGCCGGGCCGAGGGCAGCAGTCACCGGACGGCCCACGGCAGGGCCAACAGCCGTCAGGCGGACGGCCGGGCCAGCAGGACGGACCGGGCCGAGGCCAGCAGTCACCGGGCGGCCCGGGTCAGCAGCCCTCGACCGGGTGGGCTGGTCAGCAGGACGGCCCGCGGCCGGTCCCACCGCCGCAGCGGTTCGACGCGCCACCGGTCGCGGTGGCCGAGGACCCGAAGGCCGCCGCGAGCTCGAAGCGCTGGCTGCTGGCCGCGGGCGGCGCCGCGGTGCTGGTGGTCGCCCTGATCGCGACCGTCGTGGCATTGATGTCCGGCGACAACTCGCCCGAGGGTCAGGTCCGTACGGCGATCGGGGCCTACGCTGACGCACTGCGCAGCGGTGACCTGGATGACCTGCGGTCGAGCACGTGCGGTCAGCTGCACGAGTTCTACCAGGGCATCACCGCCGAGCAGTTCAACGGCGTGCATCAGCTCTCGACCGAGCGTGGTTCGATCCCGGTCGTCGACAGCGTGGATGCGGTGCGCGTCACCGGCGACACCGCGCTGGCCGAGGCGACGGTGTACACCTCCGCCGACCCGTCGAAGCGGACCGCGCGCACGTTCGACCTGCAGCGCACCGACGGCAACTGGAAGGTGTGCGACCCCGCAGGCACCCCGTAACCCGGCCTCGACCCGTCGTAGCGGGCATTCCTGCCTGCTATGACGGGTCACACATAACTGGGCATCCGGTTGGATTCTCGACTAACATTTTCCGGATCATGAGCAAGGTACAGACAGTGTCGCAGCCGGACATCGAAGCTGTGGTCCCGGACGCGTCGCTGGTCGGCCAGCGCTTCGGGTTCCGCGATCACTACGAGGTCGGCCGCGAGAAGATCCGAGAATTCGCCAGGGCCGTGCAGAATCTGCACCCCGCCCATCACCAGGAAGTCGACGCGCGCAAGCTCGGCTACGAGGGCATCGTCGCGCCGCCGACCTTCGCCTCGGTGATCGGGATGAGCGCCACCAGGGCACTGCTCGACACCGTGCTCACCGAGTACGACCTGTCCCAGGTCCTGCAGACCGACCAGGTCTTCGAGATCCACCGGCCGATGCTGGCGGGCGACCGGATCAGCACCGAGATCGATATCGAGTCGATCCGCCAGTTCAGCGACAACGACTTCATCAACGTCGGCTTCAAGCTGATCAATCAGGACGGCGAGACAGCCGTGCAGGGCACGACCACCATCGTTGCCCGGCGTGGCGTCGAGGTCGACCCCGGCATCGTCGATGCCGTCGAGAACATCAGCATGCACCCGCGTCCGGCCACCATCGCCGGTCTCGACACCGCCGACACACTGATCCGCCGCACCGGCCCCGCACCGGCTACCGCGCCGCGCGAGTTCGCCCCGGTCAACACCACCCCCGAGTTCGACTCCCTGGTCAAGGGCGGCGAGCTGCCCGCCGGTATCGCCCGGGTGACCCGCGGCGACCTGGCCAACTACGCCGGCGTCTCCGGCGACCCGAACCCGATCCACTTCAGCGACCGCGCCGCCGAACTGGCGGGCCTGCCGACCGTCGTCGCCCACGGCCTGCTGACCATGGGCCTGGCCGCCCAGTACCTGACCGACTGGCTCGGCGACCCCACCGCGATCGAGAAGCTGGCCGTCCGCTTCTCCGGTTTCGTCCCGGTCCCCCCGGCCGAAGCGGGCATCATCGAGTTCTCCGGCAAGATCAAGTCGATCGACCCGGAACGCCGCGCCGCCACGATCCTGCTGAGCGGAATCTCCGAGGGGCGCAAGCTCTTCGGCCGCGCCGTCGCCGACGTCCGCCTCACCTAACCGCCTCCACGCGAATTCTGGCCAGACTCAGGGCAGGTGTCGCCTTGGGTCGGCGGCCGGCGGTGCGTGCGGAGCGGGGTTAGCCCGTCCCCCACGAGTTACCCATGTGCTTGCGAGATCTGTGGGTAGCTCGTGCTGCGCCTACGAAACGGCGATAAACGTCAAAACCGTTGCGCCGACCCGGATGACATCGCCGTCGGCCAGCAACGCACCACTGTCGATCGGCACCTCGTTCACGTAGACACCGTTGGCCGAGTGCAGATCCTTGATCAGCAGTCCGGCGCGGCTCGGCATGATGTGCGCGTGGTAGCGGCTGGCTTTCGGGTCGTCGAGCACCAGCTCGTTGTCCGTCATGCGCCCGATCCTGATGCCGCCATGCGGAATCGGGATGGTGCGGCCGTCGGCGAAGCGCAGGTTGCCGTTGCGGATCGAGCGCGGCACCTCGGTGACCGTCTCGGTCATCGCGGCGGCGAGCTGCTCGGATCGCTTGGCCTCCACCAAGTTAAGCGGCTCCTGCCGCAGCACCCGCTGTTCCAGCTCGATCAGCGCGGCGCCGGGGTCGATGCCGAGTTCCTCGGCCAGCACGCTGCGCACCCGCCTGCATGCCTCGAGCGCGTCGGCCTGCCTGCCGGACAGGTACAGCGCGGTGATCAGCTGACCCCACAGCGGCTCGCGCAGCGGGTGCTCGTTGGTCATCGAGACCAGCTCACCGATCACCGAAGAGGCGCGCCCACAGGCGATTTCGGCGTCGACACGGGCGGAGACGGCGAGCAGCCGCTCCTCGTCCATCGCAGTCGCGAAACCGTCGGCGAACTGCAGTCCGGCCAGGTCGGACAGTGCCCGGCCGGTCCACTCGCGCAGCGCCACACCGAACAGATTGGCCGCGCCGGGGTGGTCGCCCACCTCGAGACAGCGCGAACCCGCCTCGCGGGCGTTCTCGAACCGGCCGAGATCACAGGCGGTGTCCGGGATTTCGAGCCGGTAGCCCGCGCCCTCGGTCCGCAGGACCTGCGCGGAGTCGATACCGGCGTTGCGCAGCGCCTTGCGGATGTTGGAGACGAACACCTGCAGGCTGGCGGCGTAGGAGTCCGGCGGATCCTCGTTCCACACCATCTCGGCCAGCACGGCAGAAGACACCGCGCGCCGCCTATTGACGGTGAGCGCGGCAAGCAGAGCGCGCGGCTTGGGCCCGCCGACCGCCACCGGCTCACCGCCGACCAGCAGTCGAACGGGCCCGAGCACACGGACATCAAGACTCATGAGCTCGGGCCCCGTTTGATTGTTGCGAAAAACCGATCAGGAACCCGACACCGAACGACCGGCCGAATTGAGGTCGTTGCAGGCCTCGACGACGCGATCGGCCATCGAGGTCTCGGCCTTCTTCAGGTAGCTGCGCGGGTCGTAGACCTTCTTGTTGCCGACCTCACCGTCGATCTTCAGGACACCGTCGTAGTTGGTGAACATGTGACCGGCGACCGGGCGGGTGAAGGCGTACTGGGTGTCGGTGTCGACGTTCATCTTCACGACGCCGAACCGCAGCGAGTCCTCGATCTCGGACTTCAGCGAGCCCGAACCACCGTGGAAGACGAAGTCGAACGGCTGCGCGTCGGCCGACAGGCCGAGCTTGGCCGCCGCGACGCGCTGGCCCTCGGCCAGCACCTCGGGCTTGAGCACCACGTTGCCCGGCTTGTACACACCGTGCACGTTGCCGAAGGTGGCGGCCAGCAGGTACTTGCCGTTCTCGCCCGCGCCGAGCGCGTCGATGGTCTTCTCGAAGTCCTCGGGCGAGGTGTAGAGCTTGTCGTTGATCTCGGCCTCGACACCGTCCTCTTCACCGCCGACGACGCCGATCTCGACCTCGAGAACGATGTTGGCGGCCTTCGAGAGCTTGAGCAGCTCCTTGGCGATCTCGAGGTTCTCGTCGATCGGGATGGCCGAGCCGTCCCACATGTGCGACTGGAACAGCGGGTTCAGGCCCGCGTTGACACGGTCCTGCGAGATCGCGAGCAGCGGACGCACGTAGGTGTCCAGCTTGTCCTTGGGGCAGTGGTCGGTGTGCAGCGCGATGGTCACGTCGTACTTGGCGGCGACCACGTGCGCGAACTCGGCCAGCGCCACCGCGCCGGTGACCATGTCCTTCACGCCCAGACCGGAGGCGAACTCGGCGCCACCGGTCGAGAACTGGATGATGCCGTCGCTGCCCGCCTCCGCGAAGCCCTTGATCGCGGCGTTGATCGTCTCCGACGAGGTGCAGTTGATAGCCGGGAATGCGAACGAGTGCGCCTTGGCCCGGCCGAGCATCTCGGCGTAGACCTCCGGAGTCGCGATAGGCACAGCAGTGACCTCCGTCTGTGGGGGAAGCGAAAAACCAATTCTGTCAGGCCACACCCTAAGTTAGGAAGCGATCGCGGGGTTCACCGGCTTGTTCCCCGCGCATCTGCGAACACCGCAGGACACTCATGTCACAGATCGGACCGGTACTGTGGGGGCCGTGACTTTGCTGGCGGTATCCGATGCGGTGACGAACAACCTTGCGTTGACCCAGTTGCTGGACCCGTTGTATCTGCTCCAGGAGACTTGGCTGAAGAACGCGGTTCTACCCGCCATCCTGGCGATCGTCTTCATCGAGACCGGCCTGCTCTTCCCGTTGCTGCCCGGTGACTCGCTGCTGTTCACCGGCGGCATGCTGGCCGCGCAGGGCAGCCCGAACATCTGGGTGCTCGTGCCGCTGGTCATCATCACCGCCTTCGCGGGCGATCAGTGCGCGTACTGGATCGGCCGTAAGATCGGGCCCGCGATCTTCCGCAAGGAGGACAGCCGCTTCTTCAAGAAGCAGTACATCGTGGAGACGCACGAGTTCTTCGAGAAGCACGGCCCCAAGACGATCATCCTGGCCAGGTTCGTGCCGATCGTGCGCACGTTCATGCCGGTGCTGGCGGGTGTGTCGAAGATGAGCTACCGCAAGTACGTGGCGTTCGACATCGTCGGCGCCGTGCTCTGGGGCGGCGGTGTCACGATCATCGGCTACTTCCTCGGCAATGTGCCGTTCATTCGCGACCATGTGGAAGCGATCTTCCTGCTGATCGTGTTCGTCTCGATCCTGCCCGCGATCATCACGGTCGGTAAGAAGGTCCTCGATCGTCGCGGCGCCGCGCCCACCGAGGCCGCGCCCGCCACCGAGCTGGCCGCTTCGACGAACGAGGCGCACTGATCACGTGACCGCAGTACCGTCGATTCACGCTCTGGGCAGCTTCGATCCGCTGATCTCGGCAGGCCCCGCCGTGGTCTGGACGGTGGTGCTGGTCTTCGTCTTCCTGGAGTGCGCGTTCATCATCGGGCTGTTCCTGCCCGGTGACTCCATGCTCATCACCGCAGGCATCGTGATGGCCTCGCATGCCAACGGCGAGGCCCAGGTGTGGGCGTTGTCGGTGGGCACCATGCTGGCCGCGATCGCGGGCAATCAGGTGGGGTATGTCGTCGGCCAGCGCACCGGGCATCACCTTGTCGCGCGCAAGAACGGCCGCTATATCAACACCAGGAATCTGGCGAAGGTCACCGCGCTGCTGGAGAAACACGGCTTCTTCGCCGTGCTGATCGCGCGCTGGATTCCGTGGGTGCGCACGCTGTGCCCGATGGTGGCGGGCGCTGCCAAGATGGATCACCGCCGCTACACCGTCGCCAGCACCCTCGGCGCGATCATCTGGGCGCCGGTTCTGCTGCTGATCGGCTATTACGCCGGCGAGTTCCTCGAGCAGGTGCCCTGGCTGATGCCTGCCGTGATCGGCATCATGATCGTCGGCCTGGTCGTCGGCACGATCCTCGGCCTGCGGCACTACCGCCAGGAGATGGCCAAGCCGGTCGAGGACTTCGATCTGGATCGGGCGGCGGCCGACGCCGACCACTGAGGGTCACAACCCCGCGGCGGTCACCTGGTAGGCGGCTTCCATCAGCATCCAGCCGGACAGCTGCACCGACAGGTCGCGTTCCGGCACGGCGGAGGCGGTCACCGAACCGCCCGCGGTGAACTTGCCCGCACCCGCCGTGCCGCCGGGTAAGCGGGCAGGCTTGCTCCAGTCGTGCCCGAACAGCGGCTCGCCCTCCACCTCGAGGCGGTTGGCCCAGGCCGCGGTGGCCGAGGCCTTCACGATGGCCGCCGCGATGCGCCGATCGCCCTCCTGCTGCTTGCCTTCGCCGGGCAGCATCAGGGCGACGACCGCCAGGTAGCGGGCGAGGATGCCGTTGAACAGGCCGCCGTCCCCACCGCCGCCGCCGGAGATCACCAGCCGGGTGGTCATGTTCTCCTCGACCGCGGCCAGCAGCCTGCTGACCCGCTCGGCGTGCCGGTCGTCGTCGGTCTGCACGGCCAGTTCGGTCTCCAGGCCGAGCACAACGCCCTGGCAGTAGCTGAACACCGGACGCTCGATTTCGCCCGACGGCAGGTGGATGCCGTCGAGGATCAGGCCGGATTCGGGGTCGCGCAGGGTGGCGTCGAGCCAGTCGGCCATCTCCTGCGCGCGCTCGACCCGGCCAAGGCGCAGCAGCGCGATGCCCGCCGGACCGTTGGCCGGTGCGTTGAAGAAGTCGGAGCGGAGCCGCCACGGGATGCCGCCGCCGGTCTCGGGAGCCCAGGCGCCGTAGAGCTGCTGCTCGAGCGCGACCAGGCCGCGGCGGGCCTCGGTCAGGTCCTGGGTGCGCTCGGCGCGTTCCAGCGCGATCGCGAGCCAGGCCATGTCGTCGTAGTAGCGGTTGGTCCAGCCGGTGAGATTGCGGATGCGGATGGCGCGGGCGATGGCGCCGATGCGCCTGCGGCGCGCGGGGGTTGGCACCCGGTTGGCGGCGTCGACCGCGATATCGAGCAGGTGTGCCTGCCACCAGTAGTGCCAGCCGGCGAACGCGCGCTCGCGCCGGGTCGCAGGCCAGCCGACGACACCCAACTCCGTTCCGGGACAACCCCACAGCATGCGCAGGTGCCGCGAGACGATCGCCGACTCGGCCATGTCGGCACGCTCGGACCACAACGCCGGAGTCGGCACGGATCCGGCGCGATCAGTGGGCTGTGGGCGCCGGCCGCTGCGCGAGGTCATGGGACCATGGTGCCAGTTGCCGCCCGGTTTTCGCGCCCGTTCTGTTACCGATTCGAAGCTGATTCGATCACAACCAGGCCGGTACACACATCAGGACGGTCAGGAACCGACCGGTCACCAGGCCAGCGAGAGGTCGGCGTGCTGGCGGATCCAGGCGTGCATGGCGATGCCGGCGGCGACACCGGCGTTGATACTACGGGTCGAACCGAACTGGGCGATCGAAACAGTCAGCGCCGCAGCATCTTTCGCGTCATCGCTGACACCGGGGCCTTCCTGGCCGAACAGCAGCAGGCAGTCGCGCGGCAACTGGGCTGTCTCCAGCGGGACCGCGCCGGGCACATTGTCGACCGCGACGACGGTCAGCCCCTCGCCTGCGGCGAACTCGCGCAGTTCGGCCAGATCGGCGTGGTGCATCAGGTGCTGGTAGCGGTCGGTGACCATGGCGCCGCGCCGGTTCCAGCGCCGTTTGCCGACGATGTGCACGGCGGCCGCCGCGAAGGCGTTGGCGGTGCGGACCACGGTGCCGATATTGGCGTCGTGGCCGAAGTTCTCGATGGCGACGTGGAAGGGGAAGCGGCGGGCGTCGATGTCGGCGACGATCGCCTCGCGGGTCCAGTACCGGTACGCGTCGACGACATTGCGCCGGTCGCCCTCGGCCAGCAGCTGCGGGTCGTAGCGGTCGTCGGTGGGGGCGGGGGTGCCGTATTCCTGCTCCCACGGTCCGAGTCCGTACGGATGCTCGCCCCATTCGGTCGGACCCGCGACCTCGACCTCGGGCGATGGCACTGACTCGTTCACCCCGAGAATGCTAGGTGGGGCCCGGTCCGGCCGACGACCCGGCCGGGGCTGGGTACACCTGCGCGAATCGTGATCGCGAGGCCGCCGACGACACGAACACGCGACCTATCCTGGAACCGTAGGGCTCACGGGTGGTTGTCGGTATGGAGCACACGCGCATTGTTCAGGCGCTGACCTGCGTCGTCGCGATGTATCTTGTCGCGCTCGCGGTGTGGCTCGGCTGGCTCGCGCCGCACACACCGCCGGGGACGCTGCCCTATCAGGTCTTCATCATGGTCGGGCTCTTCGGCGCCGCCTCGGGCATCGCCATGGCGATCGCCTCGATGCCGACCAGAGCCGACCGGCAGCTGCGCAAACACGGCCTGGAAGGCTGGGCGCGCATCAACGGCGTGCGGCCGCTGACCCGCACCGATCATTCCAGTGAGCTCACCGAACTCGATGTCGAGCTGACGGTGCCCGGGTCCGACAGTTACCACGGCAAGATCGTGGTCGACGTGATGCCGGTGGACAAGCCACGGATAGCCATCGGGGAAACCATCCCGATCCGCGTCGACCCGACGGACCGGGACCGAATCATCCTCGTCCTGTGACTGTGTCCGCTCAGCCGGGGGCCGCGTCCAGGGAGGGCAGGGCGACGATCGGCTTGCCGCGGCGCAAGGTCCGCTGCCAGCGCTGCGGATCGAAGACGGCCGGTTGGGTGCTGTCGATGAACGCGCGGATCAGCTTCACGAAGCGGTCCGGGTCGTAGTGGTGCGGGAAGTGGCCTGCGCCTTCGAAGATTTCCAGCATGGAACCGGGGAAGGCGCGGTGCGCGCGTTCGGCGTGGCCGGAGGGGATGACGGTGTCGCGGGTGCCGCCGACGATCAGCGTCGGCAGATGCGCGGCCAGGTAGCCGCGGTCGAGCATGGTGATGGACTGGCCGCGCCGATCGGCGGCCGCGCGGATGGTGCGCAGGAACGCGTTGCGCGCCGCGGTGTCGGACAGCTGGCCGTAGAGCCGCAGCACATAGTCGGCATCCGGCCCGAGACCGAGCCCGCCGAGGCCGTGCACGACCGGGATCGATGCCCGCACGAACGTGCGCACCGGCCAGCTGGTCAACGCCAGCAGGCCGGGTCCGGCGCCGGGCAGCGTCGCCAGCCGGAACACGGGGTGCACCCCCGCGCCCATTCCGGCCGGGCAGACCAGCGCGAGCCGTTCCACCCGCTCGGGGAACTGGTAGGCGAACTGCATCGCGACGCCGCCACCGAGCGAGTGCCCCACCAGGGTGACCCGCTCGATGCCGAGCACGCTGAGCAGATCGCGCATCCCGTTGGCGTAGGCCGCCACGGCGTAATCCGCGCGCGGCTTGTCCGATTCGCCATGGCCGAGCAGATCGGGCGCGAGCACGGTGTAGTGCTCGGCCAGCGCGTCGAACACCGGCGCCCAGGTTCCCGAGCTGTCGGAGATCCCGTGGATGAGCAGCAGTGGCGGCCCCGACCCGGCCATCCGGAACGCGCGGCGATAGCCGTGCACCTCGATGAACTGCACCTGCCCGGTCATCTTCGAAGCGTGCGCGGCGGGTGTTGCGCGCGATGAACACTCAGGTAAGCGCTGTGTGACAGGGGTATCAGGCACCACGCGCTGGCGCGGCCACCTCGGGGTCCGTGAGCAGGTACTGGGCGGCCGCGTAGGTCGCCAGGATGACGCCCTCGCTGATTCGGCGGGTGCGGTCGTCGCGGGCGAAGAGGCGGCGGAGCACGATCAGGCCGTCCGAGACCGTGAACAGCAGCGCGCCGAGACCTAATCGGCTCCGTGGGTCGCTGTTCGGAATGTTCAGTCCCGCAATGTTCGTCGCGCCGGGAGACAGCGCGGGGTCCGATGCCAGGGTCGCCGCGGTGCCGAGGGTGGCGCCGTAGGCGGTGAGCGGGATCGCGAGGACCGGTGCCTTCGCGCGCAGCAGACCGGCGGCACCGGCCCACGCCACGAGGCGGGGTGCGGCGATCGCGGCGCGCGGCCGGGCGCCACGCCGCCACCACAGCAGCGAGTAGCCGGTCTGCATGACCGCGAACGAGGACGCGCCCGCGATCAGGCGCCGGTCGTCGTCGGGATCGATGAGCAGCACGTCACCGACGGTGGCCGCGGCCAGCGAACCGAGCAGGATCCGGCGCTCGGCCGGATCGAGCTCGACGCCGCTGGTGACGGTATCGGCCGCCAGCAGCGGCATCAGCAGCGGCTTGGTCAGCCATTGGAGCCGGTCGCGGCCGGTGACGGCACCGAAGACGGTGACCGCCGCCGCTGCGAGATAGCCGGCGCGCAGCGGTCGCACGTCAGAAGCTCGCTTCCTGCGGCGCGGGCGGCAGGGTGACGACCTGACCCGCGTAGCTAAGACCGGCGCCGAAGCCGAGCAGCAGCGCCAGCTGACCACCCTTCGCCTTGCCGGTGACCAGCATCTCCTCCATCGCCAGCGGGATCGAGGCGGCCGAGGTGTTGCCGGTGTTCTCGATGTCGTTGGCCATCGGGATGCCCTCGGCCAGGCCGAGGTTCTTCTTCATCAGCTCGTTGATCCGCGCGTTGGCCTGGTGCGGGATGAACACCTCGATGTCCTCCTTGGCCACACCGGAGGCGTCCAGCGCCGCCGACAGCGCGCGCGGCAGCGTCACCGCGGCCCAGCGGAAGACCTTCGGGCCCTCCATCCGCAGCGCCATCTGGCCGACCAGCTCGACCTCGGGGTCGGTGCCCTGCATGTCCTGGGCGCGCTTCTGGAACGCGAGGAAGTCGATGTTCTGGGCGATGGCCTCGGCGTTCTCGCCGTCGCTGCCCCACACCGTCGGGGAGATGCCGTTCTCCTCGGCCGGACCGACGACGACAGCGCCGGCGCCGTCACCGAAGATCATCGCGGTGCCGCGGTCGGCCTTGTCCAGGCCGACGGTCATCGTCTCCGCGCCGATCACCAGCACGTAGTCGAACGAACCGGCCCGGATCAGGTCGGCGGCGACACCGAGGCCGTAGCCGAAGCCACCGCAGCCGGAGGTGAGGTCGAAGGCGGCGACACCGTTGAGGCCGAGATCGGAGGCCACCGACGGGGCACCGTGCGGGGTGAGCTTGAGCCAGCTCGACGTGCACAGGACGACGGCGCCGATCTTCGTGCGCTCGATCGGGGTGTTCCTCAGCGCGCGGTCACCCGCGGCCACCGCGATCGACCGGATCGTCTCGTCACCGCTGATCCAGCGGCGGTTGTGGATCCCCGTGCGGTCGAAGATCCACTCGGGCGTGGAGTCGAGTTGTTCACACACCTCGGCATTGCTGACGATGCGCTGCGGTCGGTACGCACCGATCCCGAGCATCGCAACGTTGTCACGACTCTTGTTTACTGCAATGCTCACCACAGGTGACTCACACGTCCTTCAGACTTTCCGGACGACCACATCGTCATCCAGGGTTACCGTTGTTCAGGCTAACTCAGAGCAAGGTCATCGAGACCGAGGATGGATCGATACTCCAGCCCCTCGGCGGCGATGACCTGGTCAGCACCGGTTTCCCGGTCGACAACGGTAGCGACGCCGACCACGATCGCGCCCGCGTCACGCAGCGCGCGCACCGCGGTGAGCGGCGAATTGCCGGTGGTGGTGGTGTCCTCGACGACCAGCACACGCTTGCCGACGATGTCGGGGCCCTCGATCTGACGCTGCATGCCGTGCGCCTTGGCCGCCTTGCGAACCACGAACGCGTCGATCGGGCGGCCCGCCGCGTGCATCACCGCCATCGCGACCGGATCGGCGCCCATGGTGAGCCCGCCGACGGCGTCGAAGTCCCAGTCGGCGACCAGCTCGCGCAGCAGCGAACCGATCAGCGGGCCAGCCTGGTGATGCAGCGTCGCGCGGCGCAGGTCGACGTAGTAGTCGGCCTCCTTGCCCGAGGACAACGTCACCTTGCCGTGCACGACCGCGAGCTCGCGCACGAGCGCGGCCAGCTGGTCGCGATCTGCCTCGGTGAGCGCCTGACGTGCCTGGTCGATCATCGTTTGCGTGTCCTTTCGGTCATGATCCGGGCCTATGGTTACGCTACGCTCCGCGTCCGGGCCCGACGCTCATGCCCTAGGTCCGTCCGCGCGCGTTGAAGAGTCCGCGATTCATGCGGGCCACCAGTGTTCGTGGGACGAAGCCCGCCACCGCGGTGAGCACCTTGTACTGCACCCCCGGCACGCTGATCACGCGGCCCGCGTCCAGGTCGTGCAGACACCCGTCGACGACCTGGTCGACGTCGAGCCACAGCCGCTTGGGCAGCGAGCTCATCTCGATGCCCGCCCGCTCGTGGAACTCGGTGTGCACGAACCCGGGGCACAGCGCCTGGATGCGGACACCGGTGCCCGCCAATCCACCCGCCAACCCTTCCGAGAAGGATACGACGTAGGCCTTGGACGCCGAGTAGGTCGACCCCCGTCCCGGGATCAGCCCGGCCACGCTCGCCACATTCACGATCGACCCGGTGGCCGCGGCGATCATCGCGGGCAACGCGGCCCTGGTCAGCTGTAGTACCGAGGTGACGTTGACATCCAGCTGAGCCTGCAATTCGGCGGGCTCCAGGGTCCAGAACTCCCCCGAATGCGCGAAACCCGCGTTGTTGACCAGGAATTCCAGCCCCTTGGCTGCCCGATCGGCGACGCGGGCGCGGTCGTCGTCATCGGCGAGGTCGGCGACGAGCACCTCGGTGGAGGTGGCGTAGCGGCGGCCGAGCTCGTCGGCGAGTGCGCGCAGACGTTCCTCGTTCCTGGCGACGAGCACCAGGTCGTAGCCGAGCGAGGCGAGGCGGTGGGCGAAGCCCTGCCCGATGCCGGACGTCGGTCCGGTAATCATGGCGACCGGGCGATGCGAGCCGGGCAGGCGAATCGGGCTGTCGGTCACTTCGGTACGGGACCCTGGTACGGACGGAAACCGGGGTGGAACGGTCCGCCGGGCTGACCCGAGTCGGCGTCCTCGTCGCGCGATGCGGGAGCATCGGCGCGCGGACGCGGTTCCGGGACGACCGCCAGCGACGGCCGCTTCGGCGGCTCACCGAGCGGACGACGGCCAGGGGCAGGCTGGTCTTCGAAGTCGGGATCGTCGAGGTCGGGGTCGTAGTCGTCGCCGGTGTAGGCCTGCGGTCGGCCCGCGGGTCCGCGACGGCCGAAGTCGTCCGGTTCGGAGGCTTGGGCGGCCGGGCCACGGCTGCCGTACGGCTTGTCGCCTCCGTAGCGGTCGTCAGGATCGGCGTCGTCGGGTCCCGGGAAGCGGGCGCGGCCCGGCTCGTCGTTGTCACCGGCGGCGGGACGCCCGAATTCGGCGGGCTCGCGGTCGTCGTCGTACTCGTCGCGGAAGCCCGCGCCCAGCGGCTCGTCGGCATTGCTGCGCGGACGGGTGTATTCGCTCGGCTCGGCCACCGGCGGCAGCACATGCAGCAGGCCGGACAGGCGAAGCACCGCGTCGATCGCGGTCTCCCAGTCCTTGGAACCACTGCCGACGGGCAGCATGCCGAGAGTCCAGTTGCCCTCACTCCACAGCATCTGCACGGTGTCCGAGAGCGACTCGATGAAGCCGACCATCCGCTGATCGACCGCGTGCCTTGCGATCTCGGGATCGGTCGCGAACACGACCCGGTCGCCGATCGCGCCGAGCAGTTCCAGATCGTGGTCCTTCGGCGGCGACGCGGTCTTGAGCCGCATGTCGACGTCGATCTCGGAGCCGATCTGGCGGCGCACCGCCACCAGGGTCGCCGCGTCTTCCAGGTCGAAGAGCACGAACTTCTCGCCCTTGCGGATGCCGGAGACCACGTCGACCGCGGAGAGATAGCCGAGCTTGGCCAGGGCGCCACGACGCCACGTCGAGGCGAGCGCCGGCTCGACCGAGACGTAGGTATAGCCCTGGGACTTCGCCCAGACCTGGCGCGCGTGCCCGGTCCGCTGTCGCTGGACCCGATCGAAATAGAGCAGTACGACCGCACCAACGAGTGCGATCGCCGCCAACCCGAACCACATAGCCGTCATCGTCGCCTAGCCTATCCAGCCGTCGCCGTGATTGCCCGGCAGTGCCGGGCTTTCGACGCGCGGGTCGCTCATCGGGGGCCGCTTGGTAACGCCGTACTGATGATGATCTTGGCGTGGATCGACCCGTCTGGGTTCTTGTCGCCCTGCACCATAACCATGTCGCCGACGGGCAGCTCGCTCGCCTTCGTGCTGGTCAGCGAGATCACCTGGGTGGCATCGTCGATCAGCACCCGGACCGTCGACCCGCCGAGGGTGCTCATGGTGATCTCGGTGCCGGTGTTGGCGGTGATGCTGCCCATCGTCGCGCCGAGATCGTCGCCACCGCCGAGACCGGGCAGGCCGGGCAGGCCGCTCGTTGTCGGCGGCACGACCGGAGTCGTCTGTCTGCCGGTCGGCGGCACCAGGAATTGAGTGGTCGTCGGCGCCGCCGCCGTGGTGTCGTCGGACTCGCCGCCGCTGACGACCAGACCGGCCAGCACGCCGCCGACCGCGATCAACGCGAGGACGCCGAGGCCGAGCGCGATCCACAATCCGGTGTTCCGCCTCGGCGGTTCGCCCTGGTCACCGTCCTGCGGGCGGGGCGGGTAACCCGGCGGCGGTGCGCCTGGATAACCCTGGTCGTAGCCGGGGGGCGGTTGGTGCGGTGGTGGTTGCGCCGCGGGATAACCACTTTCGTAGGCACCCCATTGCGCGTCGTGCGGCGGCAGCGCCTGCGTCGGGTTCGACGGCTGCCCCCACTCGTCGAACCCGCCACCGCCGTACGGCTTGGTCGAATCCATGCCCGGCGAACCCAGCCGTTCGGTCGGCGAATCCTCCGGGCGTTGCCCCCACGGATCGTTCGGGTTCGTCATGAGCTCCAGCGTAGGACAGCGCGGTGCGTTGGGAGGTCCCTACGCACCGCGCTGTGGATATTTCACGAGCTGTGGACAACCTCGCGTCCGACGACCAGCTTGTCGGTGGCGTCGTCTACGCTCACCCGCACCGTGTCGCCGTCGGTGACCGCGCCGGAGAGCAGTTCCTTGGCCAGGCTGTCGCCGATGGCCTGCTGGATCAGCCTGCGCAACGGCCGCGCGCCGTAGGCCGGGTCGTAGCCGCGCACCGCCAGCCACTTCTTGGCCTCGTCGGTGACATCGAGCGTCAGCCGCCGCTGCGCGAGCCGCTTCTGCAACTGCCGCAGGTTGATGTCGACGATCGATTCCAGCTGCTCGGCGTCGAGCGCGTGGAACATCACCACGTCGTCGAGCCGGTTGAGGAACTCCGGCTTGAACGCCCGCCGCACCGCCTCCATCACCTGGTCCTTGTCGCCACCGGCACCGAGGTTGGAGGTGAGGATGAGGATGGTGTTACGGAAGTCCACCGTGCGGCCCTGGCTGTCGGTCAGCCTGCCTTCGTCGAGGACCTGCAGCAGGATGTCGAAGACGTCCGGGTGCGCCTTCTCGATCTCGTCGAACAGCACCACCGAATACGGACGCCTTCGCACCGCCTCGGTGAGCTGTCCGCCCTGGTCGTAGCCGATATAGCCGGGCGGAGCACCGACCAGGCGAGCCACCGAGTGCTTCTCGCTGTACTCGCTCATATCGATGCGGACCATGGCGCGTTCGTCGGCGAACAGGAAGTCCGCCAGCGACTTCGCCAGCTCCGTCTTACCGACACCGGTCGGGCCGACGAACATGAACGACCCCGTCGGCCGGTTCGGGTCGGCGACCCCGGCCCGCGCTCGCCGCACCGCGTCCGACACGGCCCGCACAGCCTCTTCCTGCCCGACGACACGCCCGGCGACCTCGGTCTCCATCCGCAGCAGCTTCGCGGTCTCGCCTTCGAGCATCCGGCCGACCGGCACCCCGGTCCACGACGAGACCACGTCGGCGATGTCGTCGGGCGTGACCTCCTCGTTCAGCATCACGTCGCCGTCCGGCGCCGCACCGCTGACCTGCTCGGCCGAAGCGAGCTCCTTCTCCAGCGCGGGGATCCGGCCGTAGCGCAGCTCGGCGGCCTTGCCCAGGTCACCGTCGCGCTCGGCACGCTCGGACTCCCCGCGCAACGTTTCGAGCTGCTCCTTCAGTCCGCGCACCGAGTCGATCGCGTTCTTCTCGTTCTGCCAGCGGGTGGTGAGGTGGCCGAGCTTCTCGCGGTCATCGGCGAGTTCGGAGCGCAGCTTCTCCAGCCGCTGCTTGGAGGCCTCGTCGGTCTCCTTCTCCAATGCGACCTCTTCGATCTCGAGCCGGCGCACTGCCCGCTCGACCTCGTCGATCTCGACCGGCCGCGAGTCGATTTCCATGCGCAGCCGCGAGGCCGACTCGTCGATCAGGTCGATCGCCTTGTCGGGCAGGAACCGGGAGGTGATGTAGCGGTCCGACAGCGTCGCGGCGGCCACCAGCGCGGAATCGGTGATCCGCACGCCGTGGTGCACCTCGTAGCGTTCCTTGATGCCGCGCAGGATGCCGATGGTGTCGGCCACCGACGGCTCACCCACGATGACCTGCTGGAACCGGCGTTCCAGGGCGGCGTCCTTCTCGATGTACTTGCGGTACTCGTCGAGCGTGGTCGCGCCGACCAGACGCAACTCACCACGGGCGAGCAGCGGCTTGATCATGTTGCCCGCGTCCATCGCGGAATCGCCGGTGCCGCCCGCGCCGACGATGGTGTGCAGCTCGTCGATGAAGGTGATGATCTCGCCCGCGCTGTTCTTGATGTCGTCGAGCACGGCCTTGAGCCGCTCCTCGAACTCACCGCGATACTTCGCGCCGGCGACCATCGCGCCCAGGTCCAGCGAGATGACCTTCTTGTCGCGCAACGATTCCGGCACGTCGCCTTCGATGATGCGGCGCGCCAGGCCCTCGACGATGGCGGTCTTGCCGACGCCGGGCTCGCCGATGAGCACCGGGTTGTTCTTGGTGCGGCGCGAGAGCACCTGCACGACCCGGCGGATCTCGGTGTCGCGGCCGATCACCGGGTCGAGCTTGCCGGCGCGGGCGAACTCGGTGAGGTCGGTGGAGTACTTCTCCAGCGCCTGGTAGGTGGCTTCCGGCTCCGGGCTGGTGACCCGCGCGCTGCCGCGCACCGTGGCGAAGGCATCGCGCATCGTCTCCGGGCTCGCGCCGTGCCTGCGCAGCAACTTGGCGATCTCGGAGTCACCGTCGGCGAGCCCGACCAGCAGATTCTCGGTCGAGACGTACTCGTCGCCGAGCTCGGTGGCCAGCCGCTGCGCGGCGGTGAGCGCGGCCAGCGCCTCGCGGCCCAGCTGCGGTGTCGTGGTCGCCCCGGTCGCGCGCGGCAGCCGGTCGACGATGTCGCCCGCCTCGCGCTCGACTGTCGCCGGGTCGACTCCGATGGCCTTCAGCAGCGGGGCGGCGATGCCATCGGTCTGATCCAGCAACGCCACCAGCAAGTGCGCCGGACGGATCTCCGGATTGCCTGCCGCCGAGGCGGCCTGAAGGGCGGCGGTCAGCGCCGCCTGTGTCTTGGTGGTGGGATTGAACGAGTCCACAGATCTCCTTGGGTGTGTCCGGTATCGACTGGTTCAACGCGCACAAAGTTGAGTCTGTTCCGCTCAACTCCAACTTTTCCCGATGGACGCCGGAATCGGTGTTCACGCTACGCCGCGACACCACCGAAGACGATCAATCACCGCACGTCGCAGCCCTGCCCACCTAAGATTGCGCAACGAGATGCTCGATCTGCCGCAACCCGTTTCGCGGCGCGCTCGACGACCACCCGGGTCCACCGACACAGGAGACATATGCGCGCGATCGTGGTTCAGAAGTTCGGCGCCACCCCTGAACTGGCCGACGTGCCGGTGCCGGAGCCGGGACCAGGTGAGGTGCAGGTCGCGCTGGACGCGGCGGGGGTCAACCCGTTCGACCTGAAGATGGCCGACGGCATCCTCGAGGGCAAGATGCCCACCGATTTCCCGATGATTCTCGGCGTGGACGGCGCGGGCACGATCTCGGCGATCGGGCCAGGCGTGCGCTCGTTCGCCGTCGGCGACCGGGTGGTCGGCAAGTTCCTCACCGCGCCGGCGGGCCACGGCAGCTGGGCCCAGTACGCGACCCTGCCCGAGGACGCGACCCTGGTCCCGATCCCCGACGGCGTCACCTCGGTGGCCGCGGCCGCGCTCCCCGTCGCCGGCGTCACCGCCCAGGACCTCGTCGACACCGCCCAGATCCGGCCCGGCCAGACGGTGCTCATCGTCGGCGCGACCGGCGGCGTCGGATCCTTCCTGGTCCAGCTGGCCAATATGGCGGGTGGCCACGTCATCGCCACCGCCCGCGGCGACGCCGCCGACCAGGTCGCCCGCCTCGGCGCCACCGAAACGATCGACTACACCAAAACCCGCCCCGCCGACCCCGACGTCGTCGACCCTGACCCGGCCACCAGCCGCGACTCCAGCGTCACCGGCGCCGTCCGCTTCACCCACCCCGACGGCATCGACGTCCTCTTCGACCTGATCAGCGGCCCCGCCGATTTCGCCTCCCACGCCACCCTCGTCCGCCGCGGCGGCCGCGCCTACTCCACCACCTGGGCCGCCGACGAACCCGCCCTCAGCGAACACGACATCACCGGCGGCAACTTCGAATCCAAAGGCCGCGGACCAGAACTGACCCGCCTGCTCACCCGAGTCGCCTCCGGCGACGTAGTGGTCCCGGTCGAAGCAACAGTCCCCCTGGAAGCCGCCCCCGCCGTCCTCGGCGCCGGCAGCGCCCGCGGAAAGACCGTCCTCGCAATCTGATTCGCCAGCGGCAGCGAGCGTCACATCATGACTTCCTGCCGACCGCCTTCACCAGATCGTCCGCAAGGTACGCGACCGACACGGCAACCTGATCCGGTTCACCAACACCTTCCTCGGCGCGGCCGGCCATTCGCGCCCCCTGGGCTCGAGGTCCTGAGGCGAACAAGTCGTCCAGGTATCCGATTGCCTCGCTGGTGACCTCGGCGCTGATCGGGTCGGCCAGAAGAACACGAATCGCGGCACCGAGCCGTTCGGTGTCGACAGCACGCAGGATCCGGTATGAGTCGTGGGCGTCCTTGTCGTTCAGGCGACCAGGCGTGGCGATACGTTCGAAGATCTTATGCATCTTGGCGACCAATAGCGCAGCGGGACCAGCGACGTTGGCGACGATGACTCTCTGATCGAGGGGATCAATCGCGGGCACGGCCATCGGACAGAAGTCGACGATGACGGCCTCGAGTCCGCGGGCGCGCCTCGTAGCCTTCCTACTGTGTGGCGGGATCCGCGCTCCGCGCGCCTGACTACCGCCACCACCCGCGAGCAACTCGGGCACCATGAGATCGACCGGAATACCGTCCGCGTTCACCCATGATCCAGGCTGCTGCATCGCGGACGGCTGAAATCCTGCTCTGGTCATAGCTGCTTCGATCCGTGGATCATCTGCCAGACAGCGGGGGTCGAGAGCTACATCGCTGTCCTTGGTCGCTTCAGCGAGCGCGACGTCGACACCCCCGGTACGTAGGTGAACCGCCTGAGCACCGATCACGATCACCGCGTCGCGGTGATCGGCGAGCGCCTCCAGAGCATCGAGCAGGACCGAGCGGGCAAGGGCGAGCAGGTCGGCACGATCAACGCCAGGAGTTCTCATTTCTTCCCATCCAGGAGAGGAGCTCTTCGGCTTCGGCAGGGGCCCGTCCGGGGCCGGTCATGAGGTCTACGGCCACTTGAGTCGGCGCCGCCAGGCGTAGACCGTTGAGCGCGATTTCGGTTCGGGTGAACGCGATGTCGTAGCTGGGGCGAGCCAGGAGCACGTTGGCACCGCTCTCGGCGGGGCGGAGACCCCAGGCTTCGGCAGCTGAGGAAGGATCGGGGGTGTAGATGGAGGCAGCGCGCACCGGAGCCGTTGGTTCCCACGCCTCGGCGGCCACCGAACCAGTCACCGCGTAGTCCTCGAAAGCAGCTTCGCGCATGCGATCGAGCAGAGCAGGGATACCGCGGGGAGCGATCCAGCGGGTGACCGCGTTGCTGGAAATGAACTGATAGTCGTCGCTCCAACGACGCAGGACCGCAACCCAATCGGGGATCGAGACCTCCCCGTTCTCGGCGCGGACCGCGAGTCCTTCGGATTCGAGGAACTCCAGCACCCGATACACGGAACCGATCGAGACGCCGGCTTCTGCCGCCAACTCGCGTGTGCGCCACGACCCTTCGGTATCGATCAGCGCACGCACAACCTTTGCGGCCGGAGCGCCCTTGAGATCGCCCTTCGGACGACCTCGACCTCTCCACGGATCACTATCGGCTCCCCGATCGGAGAGGTACAGAGCGGGGGAATCGTTTCGTACCAGCAGATTTCCGGTCGTGTCGACATAGGACAGGCCGGCTTCGGCGATCCGTCGCCGAACCGGTTCGGACAGATACCGGGCGGCAACAACACCACCAGCAACAGACCTACGATCGGCCTGCGAGGAGAGCCGCGTGATCACGGCAGGGACATCTCGCCCCAGCAATGACCGCCGGACTTCGACGACGAGTCGCACCCGCCTGCCGTCCGGCGCCTCCAGCCCGAGTTTCAAGTCGGCCTTACCGTCGGACTCCGGCTTGGTGACAGTCAGTTGCCACGCACTGGGCAAGCGGTCCCGGAGCAACCGAACGACGACATCTAGCACGTCTCGCTCGGAAGGCATCGCCCCTGGCCGATCAGTCATGTTCAGATAATATCACTGTTCCGTTGACAACGGAACGCATCAATTACCCGAACAGACCGGGGTTCGCCGGTGCAGCCTCGGTACCCTCGCCACCATGTCTGAAGTGACACTGGCGAACCTGTTGGACGATGCGGCCCTGTTCTCGTTCGAGCATCAACTGCATCTGATGGACGTGGTGGGGGATCGCCCGTGGAGCGTCGACCTGCGCGCGGGCCGGTTCACCTTCACCGGTGAGCAGCCGATCGAATGCTCGGCCGTCCACCTGCTCGGCTCGGCCGCCCCCGGTCCGCAATCCTGGCTGTGGTCGTGGGGCAATCCGGCCGGCTACCCGGAGACCGTCACCGGCCTGGCCCAATCGGCCCGCGACTTCGGAATCCACCACCGCATCAGCGAACTCGCGAACGTGGAAGTCCCCTTCGCTGCCCTACCCGGCACCCCGACCCAGGCCGAGGGCGCGGTGAACACCTTCATGGATGCTTGCAAAGCGATCTCCGGCGTCTGGACCGCCTACAACGGCCCCGTGGGCGGCGGCACCCGCGCCGCATTCCTCATCGAACACCCACTCTTCCAGCTCCCCGCACCCGCGGCACCGCGCATCACCCGAGTCCTCCAGCAGGGCCTCACCGAATTCCCCCTCAACGACCACCGCCGAGCCCTGCACGCCTACGCCAACCACCGCGGCCTCACCATCACCTGGTCCCCCGACTACACCCAATCCACCGTCACCGGACCAGGTTTCACGGCCCCCCTGACCTTCGACGAGCTGGCGCGAACCAAGAGCATCGACGTGCAGATGGGGCACTGATAGCGAGCGATCGACTAACGAGACATAGCGCACAATCGGGATCCGCGGTCTGATTCGAAACGTCCAATATCTCGACAGCATTGGTGCCGAGAGTGGGACTTTCGATGATCGACGAGCTGCCCGCGACGGTGTGGGCTGAGAACGACGTGGCGCGTACCGAGAGGGGACCGGCGTCGGATTCGTTGACGCCGAAGCCTTTCCGGGGGCTGCTGGCGTGAGTTCGATCAACGCTGATCCCGCTGCGCTACGCAGCACGCAACCCTCGTTCGACGCTGTCGCATCGACCATCACCACCGCGGTCGACAAGCTGGCGGCCGCCCTCGCCGCCGAAGGCGAGTGCTGGGGCGGTGACGAGATCGGGCAGGCGTTCGCCCAGAACTACACGCCGGGTGTGGAAAAGGGCAAGACCTCGGTCACCAATCTGGCGAAGTCGATGACCCAGCTCGGGACGAACATGGTCACCATCGCCACCGAGTTGTCCGAGCAGGACACGGCGACGGCAGCCCAGCTGAACCAGACCGGCACCTGACCGCGTGGGAATCGAAATCCCCGATTCGCTGCAATGGGTAGCGAAATACATTCTCGGCGCCGGTGATTGGCCCGAAGGCGACGAAACCGCCATGCGGCGAGCCGCCGACGCGTGGACCAGCATGGCGCAAACCCTCAACAGCGTCGACGACGAGGCGGCCAAGGCGCTCAACTCCGCGCTGACCGCGTTGTCCGAGGGCGAGACGCACGACGCGCTCGCCACCTACCGCGACAAACTCCTCGCCGGTGACGAGGCCGCGTTCACCGCGATCCGCAAATGGTGTGAGAAGCAGGCCGAACTCCTCGACGACGGCGCCAACGACATCGAGCACACCAAGACGGTCATCATCGGCACGATGATCGTGGCCGCCGTGGAAATCGGTGTCGCACTGGCGACCTCGTGGACCGGTATCGGTGCCGCCGCCGGTGTCGCCGCACGGATCGCGGCGCAGGTCGCGGTGCGCATCGCGATGAAATCGCTGCTCACCCGCATGATCGCCCGCGGCATCGCCAAGGCGGCGGCCCGAGCGGCACTGCGCGGAGCGGCGTTCGAAGCGCTCGAAGAAGGCGGGATCGACGGCATCGCGCGCACCATCCAGGTCGCCAACGGCGACCGTTCGATGGACGAATTCGGCTGGTCCGACCTGGGATTGGCGACATTCGGCGGCGCGGTCGGTGGCGCTGTCGGCGGCAGCCTCGGCAGCAAGCTCGACGGTGTCGGCGACGGCATCACATCCGGGCTGGGCAAGCTCGCCGCGAAAACCGCGACCGGTGCGGCCACCGAACTCGGCGCCGACCTGTCCGCTCAGGTCGCCTCCGCCGGAGCGGCATCCCTGTTCATGGGGCAGGATTTCAACCTCGATATCGGGGTGGACACGTTCACCAGCGCGGGTGCCGGTGGTGTGCAGAGCGCGCTGGAATCCAGTGGTGGAAACGGGAACTCGCCCGCGCCGACTGTTCCCGAGTTGGGCGATGATGTGCCCGGCGATACCGACGCGCCCACGACACCGGCGGGCACTGGTGAGCCGGGCGATTCGGCACCGGAGACGACTTCACCCGCGTCGACGGGTGATCCGGGAGCCACCTCTCCCGCATCGGCCGGCGCAGGGACGCCGTCGGCGGCAGAGGGCAACGGAACTCAGCCTGATGGGGCGGGAACGCCCTCGTCACCGGGTGAGGGATCGCCCTCGACCAATCCCGCCGGGACGGGACAAAGCGGCGATCCAGCCAGCGGCACTCCGTCGAATGACGGCCCAGCCGACAGCCCCAACACACCCAGCGACGGGGCTCCGAGTTCGCCGTCTGATTCCGGTGCACCGGACAACCCGAGCGGCACGCCGAACTCCCCGAGCGAGCCCAGTGGAACACAGCCTGGCACCCCCGCCTCGCCTGGTGATTCGACCCCCGCACCGAACACCGATTCACCCGCCACGCCAGCCGAATCGAGTCCTGGACCGTCGCCGCAGGGCGACACCACTCCTACAAACCCGAGTTACCCCGGGGCCCCCTCCACACCGAGCGACAACGGAAATGCCGCGCCTTTCACGCCGAGCGATGGCGGAAATACCGCGTCGCCCGCGCCGAACGATGCCGGAAATACCGCGTCGCCCGCGCCCAACGATGGCGGAAACACCGCGTCGCCCGCGCCCAACGATGCCGGAAACACCGCACCTGCCGCGCCGAATGATGGCGACTCGACCGCGCCTACCTCGACCCCCAGCAGCGGCAACCCCAGCACGCCTGCCAGCCCCGCGACACCAGCCGAATCCCCCTCTCCCACCTCAACCGGTCAGCCCAGCACACCCGCTGCACCTTCCCCCAGCCCGTCATCACCGGATCTTCCGCCAGCCGACACCCCGTCGACCACGCAGCCGACCGCACCCACCACGCCGACTGATTCATCCCCAGCCCAGCCGAATTCGACTCCGCCTTCCAACCCCACATCTACTGCGCCCGTCAACCAGCCGACGAACACGGCCGAACCGGCCTCCACCACCCCGAACCCCAGCACCAACCCGTCGACCACGGTGCCCGGAACGACTCCGCAATCCGGCAACCCGTCGACTGCGGCCGTAACGCCGACGACGCCGACGCCAGCCGACCCCAGCCGTCAGAACCCGTCGACCGACACAGACACCACCGCGGCCGCGACAACAACTGCTCCGTCCCCGACAGCCACGACACCCACCGCACCGACAACGACGGCGCCCCCGCCGACCACTGCCGCAATACCTTCCAACCCCGCCTCCACGTTCCCTGGATCGACCCCGCCGATCGGCACCACTCCGGTCACGCCGCCGAGGAATCAGCCGGCAACGACGAATACTCCACAGTTGTCCACAGGCAACCAGTCGAGTGCACCGCCACGAGACACGCCGAGCCCCACCCCCACACCGACATCAACTCCGGCAACGACGCCTACTCCAGCCACTTCCCGGCCGGGGAGCAGCACTGCCGATACCGAGCCGGAACGATCAGCCTCGCCTGCACGCATCGACACCAATTCGCCTGCAGCCACTTCGACGACCCCGTCAGAATCCAACCCCGCAACAAACCCGGCCCGGCCTACCGACCCCACAACCCCGACCGACACCCGGCCGACCCACAACACCAACCTCACCCCGCAACAACTGGAGAACGCCAACCGCGCCCGCCAGGCCCGCGAATCCCTACGCCCGCTCTCCCCAGAAAACAACCAAGCCCTACAGGTAAACCCCACCACCGGCCGCCCCTACCTGAGCGCCAGCTACCCGAACGCCCTCGGCGCACCGGTCCGCGTAGTCCGCGTTACAGCAGCCGTAACCAGCTCCCCCACAACATCACCCGACACGGTCGCCACCATCACCGACCGCACCCAACTGGCCACCGACCACACCTTCAACCAAGGCAGCCAATTCCCCCTCGGCGACTGGCTCATGGTCGACGTCGTCCCCACGACAGACCAGACCACCGCCGACCTCACCATCGACGCCGACACCGACCCAACCCTCACCGACCTGGCCAACACGGTCCGCTCCAACCTCGGCCTACCACCGAGCTCGACCCCAACTCTGACCCCCGACGACATCAGACAACTCGGCGCCGACATCTCCCGAGCCGACCTAGCCAGGTCCACCACCCCGTCCTGGGCAGACCAACACACCGATTCCACCCCACCCCCCACCGACTCCACTCCCACGCCCGAGACCAACACCGACACCGACACCGACACCGACACCACGGTCGACCTCGACGCCATCCACAACCAGTTCGCCGAAAACACCCCCGCAGGCGTCTCCCACCACCGCGGCGACCCCACCATGGGCGACCTCCCCCACCGAGTCCCCGCCGACCCCACCCGCTTCACCGCCGACACCCACATCACCCCCGACGGCCAAGCCCGAATCGGCCCCCACACCCTCACCCCCGAGCAATACGGCGACCTCCTCCGCCGCTCCGGCTGGGACGGCGTAACCCCCATCCGCCTAATCGGCTGCGACGCCTCCTCCAACGGCTTCGCCGACCGCCTGGCCCAGCACCTCGGCGTCGAAGTACTCGCGCCGACCCAAGCTGCGTGGACCGACAGCAACGGAAATGTATTCAGCACCAGCGCGGTAACCAACCCCGACGGCACCCGCAGCCCCCGAGTTCCTCCAGACGGTCAGTGGCAAACACATCACCCCGACCGGCCGACGACACCCCACGGCACCGATCCCACCCCACCCGGAACCACCCCGGCGAATGCCATCGACGCGGAGAGCGCGGTCGATCGCTCCCAACCGACGCCGCCCAACGCCAACCCTTCGGGCCACAATCCGAGCGTCCCCGTCACAAATACTCCACCAGGCGAACAGATTCCGTTCGGTGACGGTCGGGACGCCGTCCGCCACAGAATCACGCCACCACGGCGAGTGGTGAACGGACCCTTGTTCGATCCGAACAATCCCGACCATGCGAACATCCGCGGCACCTTGCGACCCGACGACTACCCGCTGCCGACTCCCGAAGGCGAACCCACCAGAGTGGTTCGCGGAGAGACAGAGAACGGCGTACCGTTCACCGATTCCATATACGGAGACCCCCCGGACCACACAACTGTTCGTGACTATCCCCCACGCGCAGTGGAATATCCACGGCGGACTGGGGGAACATTTACGGCGCTACGCCATGAGCAGCATGTTATCTATCCGCCTGATGCCGACGGCAATATTCGATCGGTTTCGCGATCCCAAGTGGGCGACAATGTGGTCCAGACAGAGTCGATCAACGGCCGGCATGTTTCGACCGAAGGTGTCATCCGCCACGACTTCTCCAGCTCCGACAAAGTCAAGCGCAAAGCCGATAGCGCCGAGAGCACCGCAGCAACCAATACGGGTCATGAGGGCGTAGACCCGACGGGCGGTGGGTTGACGTACGATGGCGGGCATGCGTCCAGCTACCGAACCACTCTGGACCGGGGATTGGTGAATCTCTTCGCACAAGAGAGGTGGTTCAATCAACAGGAGTTCAAAGTGCTCGAGACAGCCATCGCGGGTTGGCCGAGTTCGGGCCCCGGCCGGGAAACACGCGTCTTCTTCGAGACCGATCCGCCTGGTGCAGTCACACCCGAGACAGTGACCGGACGGGTGAGCATGACCGATTCCAACGGAAGGGTTTTCCAGGAGTTCCCTATCGATTTCAGCAATCGCGGTGGCAACGATTTCAAGCGCAAGGACTATGGAATCGAGCTGAAGGATTTCAAGCGGTATGACGAAAATGATTATATATAGGAGGATCTTTGTCGGATATTGATGAAGCCGAGCTCACTACAGAACTGGTACAGGCGACAGGAGAAGCTGCCACCCTCGCGTACCCAGACTGGACACACGCTGTATCGGCAAGGGTCTTGCCCTCACGAGGGGTTGGTACCTGGGAAGTGGTTGCTTATCGCGGCGACGAGGGGACCGTGGTGAGACTATTCGGCCATCGCGCGATCGACCGGCGTGTGCAAACCGCTTCGACCAAATTGCTTGCCGCACAGGGGGAAGAGTGCATGGGTTTGAAGTGCACTGTGGCGCGATCGGGGCACTTCAGGGTCGAGTACTCCTATGACATCGACGAAGCCATCAAGTGGGCGAACCAGGTCTTCAGCGGACTGACACCAGAAGAGTTGGTGGAGAACCTCCGGCCGCAGGATCTCTGACCTGCATAGAGATTGGTACGGGAAGATCGATGATTGACGTCGCAACCTCGGCACAGCGCATCTGGGATGCATTGGCGGCGAGGGGTTCCGAGCCGGTCATGCGGAGGGGTTTCGAAAGTCCGAACCGGTATGAGGAACTGACCGGAGAATTGGCTCCGGCAGAGGTCACCGACCTGTGGTCAGCGCTCGGTGGTCGCGATATTCTCGGGATGTGTCTGGAAGGGGCAGACTCAGCCGGCCAGATGTGCGCCGCCCGTGCGAATGAAGCCGAGTCCAGCGGTCCCGGAGTGCCATACGCGGAACTGGACGGCACGACCGATTGCGCGGTGCGAAAGGTGTGGTGGGACCGCGCATGGTGTCCGCTGGTGGCAACAGCCGACTTGGCGATCGTGGTCGATTCCCATCCTGGCGCCACCGGCCATATCGGGCAGGTCGCCTACTGCAACCTGGACGAAGACTCCGATCGTGAAGCGGTGTGGGGTTCTGTCAGCGAATTCCTCCGCGACGTCCTGACGGTTGTCTCGTCGGATGCATTGGTGGTCGAGGACGGGCACGGGAGGATGCCAGACCCTGACGGCTGGGACCTGACCGTAACGATGGCAGTGTTAGAAGTCGGACGGGCCCGCCGAGATGGCCGCCCGATCCCACTACCCGGAATCGCTGGGGGCTCCTCACCACACTCGACGGGCGCCGGAGCCGATCGCGCCTGACTGCAAGAAGGTGACGGTTCGAGTAGCGCAGCCGAGGGCCACCCAGCCGGTGTGACTACACACCAGCAATGGTGTATAGTCACACCACATGGTCAGCAGGGGGCGGCACCCGAAGAAGGCAATCAATGCGGCACTCGCTGAGCTCGACCTCGGCCACTTCGAGGTCGAGGAAATGCACCGTGGACACCGGTGGGGTGTCGTTCGCCACCGGGCGACCGGTGACACAATCGCCATCTGGTCGACCCCACGTGTACCCGAGGACAATGCCGATGCGATTCGACGGTTCGCGCGGCAGCACACCGATACGAAGGAGTCGCGATGAGTCACCACGAGTTCACGCTGGTGCTCGATCACACGCCGACTGACAAGGAGCTCGACTCGCTGTATGAAGCGGGGCTCGACGACTCGACGCCGGAGTTCGGACCACGCACGACCCCGGTACTGCATGTACATCGCGATGCCGACTCGTTGGCGTCCGCCATCATCAGTGCCGTCGGGCAGACCGAGGCGGCCGGATTTGCCGTCGTTGGTGTGCGAACCGAGAACCTGGTCACCCTGAAGACGATCGCGGCGAGAACTGCACGGACCTACGAGGCGGTCCGCCGACTTGCCAACGGGGACCGCGGCCCAGGGGGCTTCCCCACACCGATGAGCGGCGATGGCTATTCCCTGTACTCGTGGACCGAAGTCGCTCGATGGTTCGCCGAGCATTACGGGATCCCGGACACCACCACGTACTACGACCGAATCATCGCGGCCGCAGATCATTTGGTGCGGGCCAGGCGGCTGATGGGTGGCGAGGCCGGTGAGCTGTCGGCTCTGGCGAGCTGAACACCGCTGTGGTCAGTGGGGGCGGTAGGCGCCTGCACGGGCCTTGGTTGCGGTGGTGGTGAGGATTGAGGTGAGGGTGGCCTGGAGGCGGGTGGGGGTGGTGGGTTTGGCTATGAAGGTGGTTTCGCCGTAGAAGACGTAGCGGCCGTCGCCGGTGAGGTCGTGGAGCTGGAAGTCGTCGCGGCCTTCGGTGTGGCGGTTGTCGACGCTGCCGTGGGCATAGACGCCGATGTGGGTGAGGGTGTCGGTGGGTTTGGCGAGGAAGGTTTCGAGTTGTTCCCGGGGGGTGGGGTTCCACGGGTCGCGGACGTGCGGGCGGGGAGCCGCGAGTTCTGCTGCGGTGACTTTGATTTCGCGGCCGTTTCCGGGGGCGACCTTGGGAAGCGTGGAAAGAACTGCGGCGGCGAGTGTTTCGGTGGCGAGGAGGTGGAGGGTGATATCGCCCGCGTTCGCCTCGTCTCCGGGGGCTTGCACGGCCAGCGCGGCGTAGTTGTCGCGGGTGCCGCCGTATGCGCGGATAGTTCTTGTGCCACGGCAGGATCCGGCGACCTCGACGCGTGCGTGCGGGGCCAGCAGAGCCGCGACGGCGTAGTCGAGATTGGTGTCGAACTGGGCTTGCAGTGACTCGGCGGCCTTGCGGCGGAGCCGATCGGTATCAGCGCGGAAATCGGTCGTGTGGCGATGGTGCAGGGGGTACGGGAGGACGTCGCGGCCCGTCGCTTCCCACAGCGTGCGGAACTCTAATGCGGTGAGATGCCAGGTGTGCACGGAAGATCTACTCTGCTCCATCAGAAAACCAACGACTAATCCGCGCCGATGACGGGCGGGACCGATTTGGGCATGTCGTCCAGGCCGGTGAGTTCGTCACCGTGTTCCTGCGTGACGAGATAGTCGGGAATGCCTTTCGTGGACTCGTCGTCCTTGCCCCCACCCCGCGCGCCGGGCGACATCATGCCCGGCATCCCGGCGCGACCTGCCGCGCCCGCGGTCGAACCACCCACCCGCGCCACGCCCGACGGGTTGCCCGCGGTCGATGGTGACCCGGGGACCGCTCCGCCGGGGGACGGAGCGCCCGCGCCGGGGGAGCCACCGCCGGGACTTCCCCCGCCGCCCGGACTTCCGGACGGGCTCCCGGCGCCGGCGGGGTTGACGCCGGAAGGTGTTGTCGCCATGGGGTCGGTCGATTGCGGGTTCGTCGATTGCGGGTTCGTCGATTCGGGGGACGACGAGTCGTCGTCTGACGTCGCGGTGTCGGGCGAGTCGTCGTCAGTCGCTGTGTCGGGTGTTTCGTCAGTAGGCTCCGGGGTGGTTCCGGGGTCCGCCGACGACGGCTGCGTCGTGTCGGGCGTGCCGGATGACGGGTTCCCTGAATCGGGTTGCCTTGTGCCGCCCGGATTTCCGGGGTCGCCGCTGTTGTCGATGGCCTTCGGGATGGGGATGACCGGAACGTCGGTGTCGGATTCGTGGACCACCGGGGCGTAGACGGACTCGAGTACCCGAACGGCCTCGGCCTTCGCATTCCGTTGCGCCACATCGTCATTGCGCCAGCCACGGCCCGCCAGGAAACTGTGCAGATTGTCGCCTCCGCTGCGATGCTCGGGCGGGTACGGCACGAGATTCTTGGTCGGCTCCAATCCGGTGCGGAGTTCGTCGAGTTTATTGCTGGTGAGGGCCGCCGCTGTGGTGACCCGCTTACCGGTGTTGTCATACGCCGCAACGGTTTGCGCGGCCGCGGTCGCCGCCGCACCGGACCAGACGTCGGGAGACATGCCGCGGGTGATCTGCTTGCGGAACTCGTCCAGCGAGGTGGTGTTGCGGGTCGCTATCTCCTTCCACGCGTCGACCAGGTTCGTCACGGCTTCGAGATTGATCTGGTCGACCTTTGCCCGCAGAGTGGCGAGATCCGGCTTGTCGAACTCATCGGTGCCGTTCACCGTCTTGGGGCGGTACTCACCGTCGAAACCGAGATCTTTGGCATTCTGGCGAACCGTCGCGCGCTGGTCGTTGAACTTGTTCTGGACCTCGGCGGCGTCGGGAGCTTCGGCCTCACCGTTGCCGGTGATCAGGTCGCCGATCTGGCGCTTCCAGGTGGAGAGGAAGTCGACACCTGCGAGGTGTGAGGTGGGGTTGGTCATGGGTTACACCTGGCCTGCGGTGTAGTCGAGGGCGTTGGCGGTTTCGATGTCCTGGCCGGTGAGGCGGGTGAAGGAGATGGAGAAGACTTCGCGGAGTTGTTTCACGGCTTCGATGTCCTTGAGAATGACCTCGTAGATCGAGTTCGGCTCGCCAACGGCTTGGGCGCGGAACTTCGCCTCGAGCGTCCTCGCCATGTCAAAGTCACCGAAACCGGTGACGTTCTGCACCACCTGCGCGACAGTGAGCATGCCTTGGAGGTCGGACAGTCGCGCATCGCATGCCTTGTACATGTGGTACGCGGCCGACTCGTCGTTCAGGTAGACCTCACCGGCTTTCGCCTGTGCGGCCAGCTGGCTGTAGGGAGTCGTTTCCGTCATGGTCGACGCCCTATTTCGGAAAGGTTGGAACCAACACGGCGCCGGCAAGCTGGAGGTGCTCGCATGGGTCAGCCAGTGGACCATCCGCGATCGCAGAGTTGCCGACAGCGAGCTGGACGACCCCCTGATCAGTGGGGAACACAACATCGCACATCAGGTTGCGGGAGTCACCCTGCACCTTGAACTGGCGTCCCGACCTATTCGCGATAGTGACATCCGAGAAGTTGATATTCCCGGGACGCTGCTCAAAATACGCCACCGTCTTATCGGTTGTGTAGACGGTGAGGGAGTAGTCAGGCCCTCGCCACCCGCAGATCTCCCACCCCGACTGAGGAACGCCACCGGCCCCAGTCTCCTCTGTACCCGGATCCACCCCCGCGGCCCGCAACACATCATCCGCAATCTCCGTACACGGATTCCACAACGCCGGCTTGGCCGCAGCGGTCGTCACCTCGGGCGACGTCTCCCCCGCCGCACACCCGGCCAGCCCGGCCACCGCCAACCCCGCAACCAGCACCGCTGTACCTGCGCGTTTCATCCCCACCCCTTCTCGCCGGACACTGCTCTGACCAGGGACATTAGCACGGGAAAGCGGCTGAGGACGGCGCCGCGTAGGTTGGTCGATCATGAGTGAACTTCGACTTTCGGCACCGTTCGACGGGCGCGACGCCAGGGGCAAACCGGTGGTGAATCGTCCGGCGATCGACCCGCGGATCAGCGAGCGCGTGCTCGACTACCTCGCCCACGCGCCGGTGGTTTTGAGCGCACGCAGCTACGACACCGACGACTTCGACGCGCAGGTTCGGGATGTGCCGATGAACTTCCACACCGACGGGGTGTTCGTGTGGCCCGGCGCTGTCCCGCACTACCTGCGCAAGTACGGCCTGCCGCCGGAACCGGTGCTGGTCCAGCACATCGTCGGCAAGAACTTCGAGATCGGGGAGGTCGGCGAGGACGCGCGGCAGGCGGCAGTGCGGTTGGTTGTCGGCTGACCAGTAGGGATAGATGTCGGCCATGGCGGGAGGCGCCACAACCGAGTGGGTCTAGAACCTGCCCTGGCGGCTGTCAGTGCTCGGAAACAACTTGATGGGCCAGCTATGTGCTGGCGACGAGCACCAGCCTGGGGTTATGCGGTATGGACATTGTTGCTCGCCAACGGGTTTGGGGTGTACCGTCGCGAACGAAGAACGGCTCCCGGCAGCGCTACCAACGCTACCGAGAGCCTGGGTACGAAACAGACTGCAACTGTTCGCACCGTAGGGGGAACCCTACCGCCAACACCTCGGCGTGCTCAAAGGCCGAGGCCGCCCGTCTGATGCCAGGAGCCGACGGCTCCCGCGTCCGGGTGTGAGCTGTCTCGTTTCGTTCTCAGGCCTGAGAGCCGTTCCTGGTCGTCACCGACGAGCCCGACCAGGGGAGCGCCAACCCCGTCACACCAGCCGTCTGCGAGTACCACTGTCGTACGCCTCGCACGTACGCACCGTGTCGGCCGGGCGTGCACACCTTCGACATGGTCCAACCAGCCGCGCGTCGATTCGACGCGGGGCCAGAAGTGTTGGCCGAGACGGTCTATCGGGGCATGGTGATCGGGAGTCCGGGGCAGTGGGGAGACGACACCGGCACCCCTGGGTGCTCAGTTCGGCGGGAGATCAGTGGGTCATCGGCCCCGCACGACTACCCGACGTTTCGGTAGCCTGCGAGGAGGGTTCCAGCAGGCCCTCCCAGTCGGAAGAGGTCGATAGGTGAGCCGGACAGTCACTGAGACACTGGGGGTCTGGGTACAAGCAGTTGTCGGAGTCGTCTTCGGCGCGATGTTCTGGACCGGCGTCCTGGTGAGGACCCCCGAGATCGGTCACTGGCTCGTGAATGCCCTCGTCTTGGCACCGTCGCTGGCTCTCGCGTTCGCAGGGTTCATCCACGCCAAAGTTCGCCGCCTCGCGGTCTTCGGCTGGTCGTTTGTCGGCGGTACGGCCGTCTACGGCTACCTGTTCACCTTCCTCGTCCTGGTCCACTTCTAGCGGACCTGGTTCAACCAGCCGCGCGTCGATTCGACGCGGGGCCAGAGAAGTGAGTTCTAGTCGCCATCCCACGGACAGATGAGTGGAACGTCGACCGCCTGGAAATGCCGGACGTTGCGGGTTACCACCGTCAGGCGGTGGGTGATCGCTGTCGCGGCGATGAGTGCGTCGACCGGGTCGATCGGGCGGCCCGCGTGGTCTGCGCTCGCTCGGCAGGCGCCCCACTCGAGCGCCACGTTCGCATCCGCCGGTAGCAGTCTGCGCTCGAATCGCGCCGGGAGTTCCTCGGCGAGCCAGCGTTCGAGCCGAGTCCGGCGTTCACCGTTGGGCAAACGGTCTATGCCCCTGCGTAGTTCGCCCAATGTCACCACACTCAGGTGGGTGCGGTCTTCGTCGATCTCGGCCAGCCAGCTCAGTAATCCACGGTCGGGGCGGGGCTTCACCAGCTCCGAGATGACGTTGGTGTCGAGCAGGTAATTCACAGTTCGACAGCTCGGTGCGCCGGGTCGCTGCGCTCGCGATCGAAGAGTCGCTGCTCGTCGTCGCTCAATTCGGCCAGCGGGGATGCGGCGAAGAACTCGGCCAGGGTGCCGGTGCGCGCGGTCGCGCGGCGCCACTGTTCGACCGGAACGACGACGGCGACCTCACGGCCATGCTTGCTGATCACCTGCGGACCCTCCCGTTCCACCGTGTCGATCAACTCCGAGAACCTGGCTTTGGCATCGGCCAACGGCCACGCGACATCGAACGACCGTTCCCCGTCCTTGCGGGCCATCACCTACACCTCCCCGATTTTTGACTACTCTGGTCATAATCGAGAGTAGCGAGGGCACGGCGCGTCCACCAGGGACTACCGGCCCTGAGCATCGGCCAGACTGCCCGGCTCGTGTAGTCGATCTTGGCGGACCGAACCCGCCAAGGTCACCGACGCATATCGATGCAGGCGACGCCGCGCCGAGGCGCGGTCGAGGGCTTACGATCCGTCCGGCGAATGGGACCGTGACGAGCATCCCTGCACCCAGCGGCAGGTTTCGGGGGATACTTGACACGGCACCCGCTCCGAGGCGGGGCCACATTGCAGCAATTCCAGGGAAAGGGAGCTTGACGACGTGGATGCGCGTTCGCTTGCGCTGGTCCGCGCCGATTTCCGCGGGGTGTCGGAGACACCCGGTGGTCCTGAGCGGCTGATCAGCGCTTTCTACGGTCACCTGTTCGCGCAGAACCCGGCGTTACGGGAGCTTTTCCCACCCGCCATGGACATGATGCCCAAGCGTCTCGTGACGGCGCTGCAGTATGTCCTGGACAATCTGGAGGACTTCGAGCGCGCCCAGAGGTTCCTCGAGCAACTGGCCCGCGACCACCGGAAATACGGGGTCGAGGCCGACCACTACGACATGGCGGGCAGAGCGCTGCTCTCGGCGCTGCGCACCTTCCACGGCAACCGCTGGACCAGGGAATTGCACGAGGGCTGGAGCGACATCACCATCCTCGTCTCGGCGTCGATGGCGATCGGCGCCAACGAGGACAAGTCGCAGCCGTTCTGGGGCGCGACGGTGGTCGGGCACCGCAGGGTGCTCGACGACCTGGCGATCGTGCGGTTGCAGGCCGACGGCCCGATCCCGTTCAAGGCGGGCCAGTACGTGCCGGTGCAGGTGCCGCAGCGGCCGAACATGTGGCGCTACCTCTCCCCCGCGATCCCCGCCAATCCCTATGGAGAGATCGAATTCCACGTGCGCCGGATCAGCGGTGGCTGGGTGAGCCCGGCGATCGTCAACGACACGAAGGTCGGTGACCGGTGGAAGATCGCCGGTCCGCTCGGCGGCCTGCACATCGACCGGGAGTCGGGGCGCGATGTGCTGCTCATCGGCTCCGGCACCGGGATCGCGCCGCTGCGCGCGCAGCTGATCGAGATGAGCCAGCGCGGCATCAACCCGCGGGTGCATTTCTTCACCGGCGGCCGGTACCCCGGCGACCTCTACGACGTGGACAACATGTGGCAGCTCTCGCAGTCCAACCCGTGGCTGACCGTGGTGCCGGTGTGCGAGGAACGCGACGATCCCTGGTGGTATCCGCAGGCGCCCGCTTCCCCGTCGACGGGTATGTACCGCCGTCTCGTCGGTAATCTGGGTGCGGTGGTCACCAGCTTCGGCGCGTGGTCCGACCGCCAGATCCAGATCGCCGGGTCGCCCCGGATGATCGCCGACACCCGCCGCGCGCTGATCAGGGCGGGCACCCCGCCCCAGATCATCGCCGCCGACCCGGTCGGCTGAGCACCCTTCCCGCCCTTCGTGAAAGAGGCCGATGAGCAGCAGCGAGTACCCCGATACCGGCTGGACGGCGACCGTTGTCGGTCATCACCGCCTGCGCAACGACCTCGCCGTGATCCGGCTGATCGGTGACTTCGTGCCGTTCGCGGCGGGCGGGTCGGTCGAGGTGGAGGTGCCGCAGCATCCCGGCGTGCGGCGCAGGCTCTCCCCCGCGCTGCCGCCCTCGCTCGACGGCAAGCTGGAGTTCCACGTGCGCATCGTGCCCGGTGGCTGGTGCTCGAGTTCGATCGTGGCCGACACCCAGCCCGGCGATCAGTGGCGAATCAACGCGCCGCACAGCGTTTTCCACATCGATCCCGAGGCCGCCGAGGTCGTGATGATCGCGGGCGGCACCGGTCTGGCGCCGTTGCGCGCGCAGATCCTCGATCTGGCCCGGCACGAGAACCCGCCGCGCACCTACCTGTTCTACGGCGGCCGCTCCCCCCGCGACCTCTACGCCTCGGACATGCTGTTCCTGCTATCCGGCGAATTGCCGTGGCTGACAGTGATTCCGGTGGTCGAGAGCCCCGACGACCCCGCCATCCGCGACGAATGGCACGAGCACTCGCGCGTCGACATCGGCTTCGCCCCGACGGAGATGCTGCACGGCACCCTCGCCGACGTCGCCGCCGCCCACGGCCCGTTCCACCAGCATCAGGTGCTGGTCTGCGGTTCCCCCGCGATGGTGCGCACCACGGTGGACACGCTTGTCGCCGCAGGTACGCCGTCGGCCAACATCACCGCCGAGGGTGCCTGAGCTTCACTGCGGCGCGGGAAAATTGGCTATCTGAACCATTTCCTGCTCCCGGGTGCGCGACGCCAGGATGCCGCGGCCAGGGGGAAGCTTCATCGGCCGGACGTCGCCGATGATTCTTCCTTCGTCGCGGGGGCCGCTCATCACCAGCGTTTCGACGGACAGGTTCCGCAAAGCGCCGAGGACGGGGTCATACAGTGCCCGCGAGACACCACCCGTGCGGCGGGCGACGATGAAATGCAGTCCGACATCGCGGGCCTGCGGAAAATACTCCACCAGTGACTGGAACGGATTCGCCACCGAACTGGGGGCGACCAAATCGTAGTCGTCGACCACGAGGTAGATCTCCGGCCCCGACCACCAGGCGCGCTCCCGTAACTGCTGCGCGGTGATGCCGGGGCCGGGGATGCGCGCCGCCAAGGCATTCACCACCTCCGCGATCATCGGCGCGGTCGTCTGCGATGAGGTGGAATATCCCGCCAGCGCGTTCCCGAACTCGCCGAGCATTCCGCGCCGATAGTCGATCAGCACTACCTGCGCCGCCGCCGGGCTCGCGTTCTCGACGATGCCGGTGATGATATTCCGCAAGAGTGTCGTCTTGCCGTGCGCTACGTCCGCGAAGACCATGAAGTGCGGCTCGGCCGCGAAATCGAGTACAAAAGGCTGCAACTCGGATTCGCAGAGGCCGACGACCACCTTCGTCGGGCCCAGCGAGATACCGTGCTCCGCCGCGAGCGCGGGCAGCGCTTCCCGGCTGAATTCCAGCGGCAACGTCCGCACCTCGGGCGCTCGGCGCCGCCCGTACATCGCGCTGAGTTCGGCCGCGGCCTCGCCGAGCCCCTCGCTGAGGGACGACGGATCGGAATCGGAATCCAAGCGGGGCAACGCGATCAGCATGTGCAGGTGATCGGCGGTTATCCCACGCCCCGGCCGTTCGTCCGGAACCTGCTGCGCGACACGACGATTGATTTCCGAATCAGAGGGATCGCCCAATCGCAGTTCGATCCGGGTGCCGATCTGATCCCGGATCATCGGCCGGATCTCCGGCCAGCGCGACGCGCTGATCATCAGGTGGATACCGTAGGACAGTCCCTGGGTGGCAATGGCATTGATCTGCGGCTCGAGCACTTCGAACTCTTCGCCGACCGCCCGCCAGCCATCGATGACCAGGACGACGTCACCGAACCTGTCCGGTGACGACGAAGTCGCGGAATCCGCTGCCTCGGACGCGGCGGACTTCCGTCGCCGATACTCCACGATCGACTCGATACCCAGTTCGGCGAATCGCTGCTCGCGCAGGCGCAGCAACGTCGTCAGCTCGGCGATCGTGCGACGTACCCGATCACCGTCCAAACGGCCTGCCACCGAACCCACATGCGGCACCCGAGCCAACCTCATGAGACCGCCGCCGCCGAAATCCAGGCAGTAGAACTGCACCTGCTCCGGAGTGTGCGTCACCGCCGCGGCAAGCACGATCGTCTCCAACGTCGTCGACTTGCCCGCGCGCGGACCGCCGACAACGGCGACATGCCCTTTGGCACTGGAGAGATTGATCGTCAGCACTTCGCGACGATGCTCGGACGGCTTGTCGATCACTCCGATGGGCATCCGCAACCGGCCGGCCCGATTCACGGTCGACCGCCAATCCCGGTCGGGCAACAGCTGATCCAGCGTCGGAGATTCGTCCAGTGGCGGCACCCACAGCGGATACGCCGGCTTGCCGTGCCCGTGGATCCTCGACACCACCGCTTCCAGCAACGTGCGCTGCTCGACACTGCCGGTGCTCGCGCCGGGGCCGACCCGTTCCGACCGGCTCACGTAGGCCGACTTGAACCGCAGCGGATCGGAAGCATCGACCTTCAGATAGCCGGAGCCGGGATCGCTGGCCAGATGGTAGGCGTCAGCGGTGCCGATGACGGCCCGCGACTCGGCGGCGGAGAACGTGCGCAGCACGATCCGGTAGGACAGATGTCTTTCCAGCCCGCGCACCTTGTCCTCCTCGAACCGCTGCGAGGCGAGCAGTAGGTGCACGTGCAGCGAACGTCCGAGCCTGCCGATCATCACGAACAGCTCGATGAAGTCCGGTTTCTGGGCGAGCAGCTCCGAGTACTCGTCGACCACGATCAACAACGCGGGCAGCGGGCCCACCTGCATACCCGCCGCACGGGCTGTCTCGTAGTCGGAAACGTCGGCGAATTTCCCCGTCGCCCTGAGTATCTCCTGCCTGCGTTTGAGCTCGCCGGCCAGCGCGTCCTGCAACCGGTCCACCAGGGACAGATCTTGTTCCACGTTGGCGATGACGGTCGACACATGCGGCAGCGATTCCAGACCGGAAAAGGCCGCGCCACCTTTGAAGTCGACCAGAACCAGATTCAGCGCATCCGGGGAATGGGTGGTGACCAAGGCGAGGATCAGGGTGCGCAGGAACTCCGATTTGCCGGAACCGGTGGCGCCGATACACAGCCCGTGCGGGCCCATGCCGTACTGGCCCGCCTCCTTGAGATCCAATTCGACGACGTCCCCCGTGGCGGTGACCCCGATCGGTACCCGCAACCGGTCGCGACCGTGCCTGGGCCGCCACATCTCATCGACGTCGAAGTCCTGACCGGAACCGATGCCGAGCAGATCGGTGAAGTCCACCTCGCCATCCAGCGGAGACCGGCCGAGGCCGTCGAGCGCGAGCTCTTGCTGGTATCCCCGCACCAGATCGACCAATTCGGCGGCGCCATCGGAAATTTCCGCCGCGCTCAGCAACTCCGGCTGCAACTCGCGCAGATCCGGCATCGCGACGCGAAACGGCCGCTCCCCGAACAGCGCCCACCCCGGCCCGTCGGGAAGGCGGGCGGCGCGCTCCGGATGCAGACGCGAATCGGCGGGGCGGTGCAAGCGCAATTCGATATGCGCCGACAGCAAGTCGACCAGCTCGCCGGGCGCCTCGTTCCAGTCGCGCGCGGTCACCACCAGATGAACGCCGTACTCCGGGCCCGCGCTCGCGATCTGCTTGATCCGGCCGTCGAATCCGGGGATCTGCTCGCGGAAATCGCCGAGCCGGTCGATGAGCAGGAATACATCGGGCACCGGACCGGCCAGCGACGGCCGGGCGGCGCGCAAACTGGCCGGTGAATCGATACCGGATTCCCGATACAGTCTCTTGCGGCTGCGGATCTCGGCGGCTACCCGGTCGAGGACCGCGCCCACCTTGTCCAGCTCGTCGTCGCCCACCGCGCTCGCGATATGGGGTAGCGCGCTCATCGAACCGAGGCGGTTGCTGGATTCGAGCACATACAGTTTCACCTCGTCGGGTGAATGGGTCAGCGCCAATGATCCGGTGAGCGTCCGCAGCAGCGTGCTCTTGCCCGACCCCGCGCGGCCGACGATGAAGAGGTTGCGATCCGCGCCGGCCAGATCCAGCCACACGGTTTCGCCCGGCACACCGTCGGTCCGCCGCTCCTGCCCGATGGGAACCTTCAATCGGCCGGTCCCCCACCAGTTCGCCGCCCGCAGTCCACTGTCGGGCGTCTGTTCGAGCCGCCCGACGAGCGACCCGAGCTGCACTCGATCGCCCACCTCGATGAGGCTCGATTGCCGCCGCCGAACCCGGGCGATATAGACCTCGTCCTTGAAGACCCCGTAGTGGTTCGGCGTCTGCCTGGTTGTCCGGCTGCGGACATCGGCGTGCACGAACGTCCACAGATCGTGGGTGCCGATCAGGCCGCTGCCGTTGTCGGCCTGACCGGTGCCGATTCCCTTCACCAGCGCCGAGGTGAACACCGACAGGGGTGCCGAGTCACCGTCGGCGCGCCCCTCGGCCGCGGTCTCCACCGCGCTCGACGCGGTCAGCACGCAGATCCCGTCGCCCGCCGCGAGTTGCTGGGCGACATCGTCGATGGTCGGTGCGGACTTCATCACCTCGGAGCCGAGAAACGCGCCGCTGTAGCAGCAGTCGAGCACGATGATCTTCGCCGCAGCCGCGGACTCCCGGATCAGCTCGCGGATGAACGTCGAGGACACCGCCGTGCTGCTCAGCAGCTGCGGGTCGGTATTTCCGACAGCCAGGTACAGATTCTGGCGGGTGCGCAGTCCGTGACCGGAGAAGTAGAACAGGATGACGTCGTCTGGTTCGGCGCCGCGGAAGACCCGCTCGATGCTGCGCTCGATCTCGGCCTTGGACTCGTTGATCAGCAACTCGGTCGGGCGGAAGCCGCCGATCTCGGGGTCGCGCAACAGTTCCCGGAGTTGCTCCGCGTCCGAGATCGGCGCGTAGAGCCGCGACAAGCCGTCGAAGTGATAGGTGTCGTTCGCTACGAAGAGCGCGATTCGCCGTCCGGTCGGACTACTCATCGGCCAGCAGGTCGCCGAACTTCTCGATGGCATTGTCGACCTGGGCCATGCCCGGGCGGACGATGGTCACCTCTCGATCACCCTTCTTGATCGTGATCGAATCCGCCTTGGTTCGCTCCAGGAACCTGAGGCTGACATCCCGAATCGACCACACCACGGCACCGATCGTCCCGCTGGACACCAGCAGCTGACCGATCTGCTCGACGGCGCCGGATTTCTGGCCGTCCGCCGCGGCGGTCGTCACCCGGCTGACGTGTAGTCCGCCGATCTCGGACAGATCGGTCTGTAGCTCGCCGGTCACCTCGTCCAGCCACTCGGCGTCGCGACGCCCCCCGGAATTGATCACCAGCACAACGTCATCCATCGATCCGCCCTCCCTCACTGTGATCATCCTCGTCAGACCACTCTAACCAGGACGAAGCGAACCGACAGGTCGATTCACGGCGCGGGGGCGCGCGCTCAGAACAGTGGGTCGTGGCGGATCGACTTGGCCTGGGTGCCCGCCGCCATCAGGCGGAACTTGGTGGTCTGCACCATCGATGGCGATCCGACGATCTGCACATCGCGATCCGCCCACGAGCCGTAGCTGGCGACGACCTTGCCGATCTGGCCGGTCATTCGCGGTTCCAGGCCGGGCAGATCGCCCTGCGGTTCGCCGGACTCGTAGTACCACCAGGGGTTCTCGTCGCTCTCGGTGACGGGGGTGACCGAGAGCCACTTGTTGGCCATGGCCAGCTGGCTCAGGACCTGTAGGTCGTAGAGGTCGCACGGGTGGTGGCCGCCGACGAACAGGTGGACCTTCGGGTTGACCCTGCGCTGGGCCATCGCCATGATCTGGGCGCGCAGCGGCGCGATGCCGGTGCCGCAGCCGACCATCAGCATCTTGCGCTTGGTGTTGCGCGGCACGCCGAGGCCACCGAGCGGTGAACCGAGCAGCCACTGGTCACCGACGGCGGTGTGCGAGACCATGGACGGGCTGACCCAGCCGCCCAGCACGCTGCGAACATGGAACTCGATCTCGCCGTTGGCATTCGCGGGGTTGGCCGGGGAGAGGTAGCGCCACATCCGCGGCCGCGCCGGTATCTGCACGCTGAGGTACTGGCCCGCCGCGTACTGCATCGGCTGGTCGAGCTGGACGCGGATGACGGCCAGGTTGCGCAGCACCTCGCGGCGTTCGACCACGGTCGCCGACCACGCGGCGGGTGTCGTCTCCTTGTCGGCGGCGCTGATCATCGCGCCGCTGATGGTGGCCAGGCCCTCGTCCCAGGCGGTGGCGACCTCGTCGGTCCACATCTCGGTGCCCGCGAACTGGCGCATGGCCGACTTCAGCGAGTTGGCCACCGCGACATAGTGGGCCGGCTGCACACCGTACTTGCGGTGGTCGCGCCCGAGCTGGGCGAGGAACGGCAGCAGCTTGTCGGGCTCTTCCAGCCGGTCCAGCGCGTAGCCGATCGCCGAGACGAGCCGTTCACGCTGGGAATCCATGGCCGCCGGGAAGTAGTCACGGATGCCTGGATAGTCCGTGAACAGGATCGAGTAGAACGACCTGGCTAGCTTCTCGGGCCCACCGTCTTCCGCAGCAACCGCCTTGAACGTAGTACGGATCAAAGCGACAGTCCGCGAATCCATATGTGTCACAACCTCGTTTCGCCATCGAACGCTAGCCGCGCCGGCGAGTGACGGGCTGGGGAGGACACTCGTCAGCAGCCGATGCGAGAAGTCTAGGCGAGGTTTGCCAGCTTAGGAATCGTACTCTTAAACATCACGCATGTAATTCGTTTAAAACCGGGCGGTACCTGTTCAGTACCAGCTAAAAACATACCAGTGGACCGTGAATCTTGGGTGAACATGACCTCAAGATTCTCCGATCTTCCCGGCAATTGCGGCAATAGCGACCCAATGTGCCTGGTAGAGCGACCTTTCCGCTACGGACCCGATCTCTCCGGCCCGACGCGCCGTGCCACGACACGCAAGGAGGGTGTGCCGGAGTGGCTGGTCGACGGGAGGGAATTAGCCTCCGATCGAGCCGAATTCAGCGTCCTATCAGCAACCTTTCGTGATGATCCCGAGATATACGCCCACCTCAGAGCCCTGCGGCCCCACAAGCCCCGGCCAAGATCACGAATAAATAGGTTGCTGGATAGTCACCAGCCGATCGCCGGGGATTGACCGGGCACGAACGAGCCCCCGGCCCGCGTCCGCCGGAGCGGATCGCGAACCAGGGGCTCGGGCGAATCGTGGAACCCTACCGCCGGTGCCGCGGCTGCCACACCACGAGCGCGGTGCTGCGCTGGGGCGGCGACAGATCGGGCCGGTAGCCCGCCCGCAACTGCTCCAGCTCCGCGCTCATCTCCTCGACGCGCTGCTGCAGCGCCTCGACCTGATTGGTGAGCTCGATGATGCGCTTGATGCCCGCGAGGTTGACACCCTCGTCCTGCGACAGCCGCTGCACCTCGCGCAGCAGCTCGACGTCGCGGGTCGAGTAACGGCGTCCGCCACCCGAAGTGCGTTGGGGGGTGACCAAACCCAGCCGGTCATACGTACGCAACGTCTGCGCGTGCATACCCGCCAGCTGAGCCGCCACCGAGATCATGAAGAACTCGGCACGCGAGGTCCCACCCGACGCGGACTTCGGACTATCGGACATCAAGCACCCGCCCATCCCGCACGCGGATCGAAGCCACCGGCCTTCTCCGCCTCCTGATAGCGCTTGAGCGCATCGGTGGCGTCGGAGTCCAGATTCTGCGGAACCGCGACCTTCACCGTGACCAGCAGGTCACCGGCGCCGCCCGCCGCGCCGCGCTTGGGCACACCGCGACCGCGTACCCGCAGGATACGCCCGTCGGCGGTGCCCGGCGGCACCTTCACGCCGACCCGGCCGTCCAGCGTCGGCACGGAAACAGTTGTCCCCAGCACCAATTCGCTGTAGCTCACCGGGAGCACCAGGGTCAGGTCGTCGCCCTGGCGGCCGAATACCTTGTCCTGGCTGACGTGCACGGTCACGTAGAGATCGCCGGAGGGCGCTCCACGCAGGCCGGCTTCGCCCTGCCCGGCCAACCGGATCTTCTGCCCGTCACTGACACCGGGCGGGATACGCACGGTGATGGTGCGGGTGCGGTTCTGGATGCCGGTGCCCGAGCAGTCGGTGCACGGGTCGTCGATGATCGACCCGGTGCCGCGGCAGTCGTCGCAGGGCTCGCTGAAACCGAACGCGCCCTGATTACGGCTGACCACGCCGGAACCGTTGCAGTGCGGACACACCCGCGGGCTGGTGCCCGGCTTGGCGCCGCTGCCGTGACACGTGGTGCACGGCGACGGACTGGTCATCCGCAGCGGGACGGTGACACCCTGGGCCGCCTCGCGGAAGCCCAGCGTCGTCTCGGTCTCCACATCGGCGCCACGGCGCGGACGGCTCGAACCGCGCGCGCCACCCCGGTTGAACAGCCCGCCGAGCAGATCGCCGAGGCCGCCGTCGCCGGGTGCGCCTGCGCCACCGGCCTGACCGAAGATGTCACCGATGTTGAAGTCCTGCGAGAAGCCGCCGCCCGCACCGGGTGTGAATCCGCCGCCGTAACCGCGACCGCCACCGCCCGCGAACAGGCGGCGCGTCTCGTCGTACTCCTTGCGCTTGGCCGGATCCGACAGCACGGCATTGGCCTCGCTGACCGCCTTGAACCGCTCCTCGGCCTTGGTGTCACCCGGGTTGGAGTCCGGGTGCAGGTCACGAGCGAGCTTGCGGTAGGCCTTCTTGATCTCGTCCTGCGAGGCGCCGGAGGAGACACCCAGCTCCTTGTAGAAGTCCTTTTCGATCCACTCCCGTTGGCTCACCGAGCATCTCCTCCTCTCGCGTTCCTATTGGTCGTCGCCGTCGGCATCCGAATCCGATGCCCCCACGGCCTCGGCATCGGTTACCCCGACCAGCGCGTGCCGAAGCACCCGTTCGCCGAACCGATAGCCCTTGCGCATCACAACGCCGATGACCGGATCGGCGCCCGAACCCTCGTGCTGCACTGCCTCGTGCAGCGTCGGGTCGAACGGGTCACCGATCGCACCGAACTCGACCAGACCCTGCTTGGTGAGCGCGGTCTCGAGCTTGTCGGCGACGGCCTTGAGCGGGCCGGTCTCCAGGTCGCCGTGCGCCCTGGCGCGGTCCAGATCGTCGAGCACACCGAGCAACTCGGTCACCACCACGGCCTTGGCCGCGTCGATGTTGGCCTGACGATCCCGCTCGACCCGGCGGCGGTAGTTCGCGTATTCCGCGGTCAACCGCTGCAGGTCGGCGGTGCGCTCGGCCAGCTCGTCGCTGACCGGCGCCTCGGCCTCGCCGTCACCGGAGGGCTCCGCCACCTCGGCGGCGGAGTCTGTCTCGGTGTCTTCGACGATGTCTTCGATCAGCTCCTGCTCGGAGTTGGCCTCGGTCACTTCTTCTCCGTGTCCACCGGCTCGTCGACAACCTCGGCGTCGACGACCTGGTCGTCGTCGGCCTGGCTCGGGCCCGCGCCGTTACCGGACTGGCCCTCGGCGGCGCTGGCCTCGTAGAGCGCCTGGCCAAGGGCCTGCGACTCGGTGGCCAGCTTCTCCACGGCGGACTTCACCGCGGCGATGTCGGTACCGGCGAGTGCCGTGTTGGCCTCGGCGATGGCCGCCTCGACCTTGGACTTCACGTCCGCGGGCACCTTGTCCTCGTTGTCCTTGATGAACTTCTCGGTCTGGTGGACCAGCGACTCGGCCTGGTTGCGGGTCTCGGCCTCCTCGCGGCGGGCCTTGTCCTCGGCGGCGTGCGCCTCGGCGTCCTTGACCATCCGGTCGATCTCTTCCTTGGACAGGCCGGAGCCGTCCTGGATCTTGATCTTGTTTTCCTTGCCGGTGCCCTTGTCCTTGGCGGTCACGTGCACGATGCCGTTGGCGTCGATGTCGAAGGTGACCTCGATCTGCGGCACGCCTCGCGGGGCCGGGGGCAGGCCGGTCAGCTCGAAGGAGCCGAGCAGCTTGTTGTGCGAGGCGATCTCGCGCTCACCCTGGAAGACCTGGATCTGCACGGACGGCTGGTTGTCGTCGGCCGTGGTGAAGGTCTCCGAGCGCTTGGTCGGGATGGTGGTGTTGCGCTCGATGAGCTTGGTCATCACGCCACCCTTGGTCTCGATGCCCAGCGACAGCGGGGTGACATCGAGCAGCAGGACGTCCTTGACCTCACCCTTGAGCACACCGGCCTGCAGGGCGGCGCCGACGGCGACGACCTCGTCCGGGTTCACGCCCTTGTTCGGCTCGCGGCCACCGGTCAGTTCCTTGACCAGGTCGGAGACGGCGGGCATACGGGTGGAGCCACCGACGAGCACGACGTGGTCGATGTCGGCCACGTTGATGCCCGCGTCCTTGATGACGGACTGGAACGGCGCGCGGGTGCGATCCAGCAGATCGGAGGTGATCTTCTGGAACTCGGCGCGGGTCAGCTGCTCGTCGAGGAACAGCGGGTTCTTGTCCGCGTCGACGGTGATGTAGGGCAGGTTGATCGAGGTGCTCTGGCTGGAGGACAGCTCGATCTTCGCCTTCTCGGCGGCCTCGCGCAGACGCTGCAGCGCCATCTTGTCCTTGGTCAGGTCGATGCCCGAGCTGGCCTTGAACTTGTCGACCAGCCAGGTCACGACGCGCTCGTCCCAGTCGTCGCCACCGAGGTGGTTGTCACCGGAGGTCGCGCGGACCTCGACGACGCCCTCGCCGATTTCCAGCAGCGAGACGTCGAAGGTGCCGCCACCGAGGTCGAAGACCAGGATGGTCTGCTCTTTGTCGCCCTTGTCCAGGCCGTACGCCAGCGCGGCCGCGGTGGGCTCGTTGACGATGCGCAGCACGTTCAGGCCGGCGATCTGGCCGGCTTCCTTGGTGGCCTGACGCTGGGCGTCTTCGAAGTAGGCCGGGACGGTGATGACCGCGTCGGTGATCTCCTCACCGAGGTAGGCCTCGGCGTCGCGCTTCAGCTTCATCAGCGTGCGCGCGGAGATCTCCTGCGAGGTGTACTTCTTGCCGTCGATCTCGGTGCTCCAGTCGGTGCCGACGTGGCGCTTGACCGAGCGGATGGTGCGGTCGACGTTGGTGACGGCCTGGTTCTTCGCAGGCTGGCCGACGAGGACCTCGCCGTTCTTCGCGAACGCGACGACCGACGGGGTGGTGCGCGAGCCTTCCGAGTTCGCGACGACGACCGGCTCGCCGCCTTCGAGAACGGCGACGACCGAGTTCGTGGTCCCGAGGTCGATTCCGACCGCACGAGCCATAGTGATTTCCTCCTGTGTGACGTACTTGGGGCAATAGTCTCAGCAACGCTGAGTGTGGTGGGCTCAATCCTGCCTTCCGAGGCCTCCGGGCGTCAACCCGAACTTGAGTCCATCACACTCAACGTCGTTGATCAGCACAACCGGTAGCTGCGGCGATTCATTCCCGCCACCCGAAAAATCTTTCCCGCCCCCGGGCCATTCTTGCCACGACCGCGCTCAACTGTGGCGGCTGATGCGCGATCGTGACGGATCGTTCATGCCGGCCGAGCCCCGAATATCGGGGACCGCGCCTCCGCCGCTATCCGTTTCGCGCGGGCTTGACGAAGGCGGTTGTCGCCAAGGCGAGGACGAGTAGGCCCGCGCACAGGTAGCTCGACACCTCGATACCCGCCGCCATGGCTCCCCTGGCCGCCTCGGCGACGGGGAGCGCGTCTTCCGCGAGGGCCGGGATCACCGATCCGGCGCTGTCGGTGACTGTCGACGTCAGCTGGTGTGCCTCGGATTCGGACAGTCCCGTATCGGTCAGGCGGTCGCGCAGGCCGGTTCCGAGGGTGCTGAAGAAGACGGTGGTGAGGACGGCGATCCCGAGGGCCGAGCCGAGTTCGCGTGCGGCGCTCTGGATTCCCGACCCCTGCCCGGCGCTCTCGGCGGGGACGTCGGCGAGCACGACATTGGTGACCTGGGCGGTGGCGAAGCCGACGCCGATACCGTAGACGAACAGGGCGACGGCGATCGACCACCAGCTGCTGTCGGCCGCGGCGAACAGCCCGAGCAGGGCGAGACCGGCGGCTTCCAGTAGCAAGCCGATCCTGACCTGACCCAGCGCCGAGACCGACGCGGTCATCGAGAAGCTCGCGCCGCTGGCGACGAAACTGCCGATCGCGAGCGGCACCAGGGCCAGGCCCGCCTGCAGGGCGGTGTAGTCGAGGGCGAACTGCATCCACAGCGGCAGGACCGCGATGATGCCGAATTCACCGAGGCCGACGAGCAGGGTCACCACATTGCCCTTGCGGAACGAGTCGATGGCGAACAGCCGCACATCGAGCAGGGGCTGTTCGTCCGCGAGCCTCGCTTGCCTGCGCCAGAACATCCCGAGCGCGAGGATCGCACCGGCCAGCGCGACGAGCACCGGCGATGGTCCACTACGCCAGGTGAATTCACCGATGCTCAGGGGTTCGGTGACGATCAGCCATCCGTAGTGACGGCCTTCGATCAGAGCGAAGGCGAGCAGGCCGAGGCCGAGTGCCGACAGCGCGGCGCCGAGCCAGTCCACGCGGCCCGCCGAGCTCGGCGACACCGGGAGATAGATCAGCACCGCGGCCATGATCACGGCGACCATCGGGATATTGACGCCGAAGGCCCAGCGCCAGGAGAAGTCGGCGAGCCAGCCGCCGAGCAGCGGGCCGACCGCGGCGGCCGCGCCGATCGTGGAGCCCCAGATCGCGAAGGCCTGCCCGCGCGCCTTTCCGGTGAACGCGGAGTTCACCAGGGCCAGGGAGGTCGGCAGGATCATCGCCCCGCCGATGCCCTGCAGGAAGCGCGCCAGGATCAGCAGACCGCCGCTCGGGGCGAGCGCGGCGAGCAGGCTGGTCACGCCGAAGACGACGAGACCGATCAGGAACAGTTTGCGCGCGCCGTAGAGGTCGCTGAGTCTGCCGGTGAGCAGCAGCAGCGCCGCGAAGACGATCGCGTAGGACTCCTGGATCCATTGCGCCTGAATCGAGGTGATCGCGAGGTCGTCGACGATCGGCGCGACGATCACGTTCACGATCGTCAGGTCGACCACGATCAACGCGACGCCGAGCGAGACGGCGATCAGGCCCAGCCACAACCGCAGCGGTGGGGTCTCGGTTTCGGTCTGCAATTTACCTCCATCATCAAGTGACTTTATGATGAAGGTAAATTGCAGCCGGTAGGTTGTCAATGAGCGGCCAACGAGAGGACGACATGGCGAAGACATCCGGCGATGTCGCGGGGCAACGGCAGCGACTCGCCGCCGGGCTCATCGGCTACGGCGCGAGCTTCACCGAACTGGGCCGCCGGTTCGCCGAGACGCTCGGCGTGCACTCGACCGACGCCTTCGCGCTGATGGAGATCGCCGCCGCCGAGGCAGCAGGCGCTCCGCTGTCCCCCGCGCTGCTCGGCAAGCGGATCACCCTCACCTCCGGGGCGATGACCACCCTGATCAACCGGCTGGAGCAGGCGGGATACGTCACCCGCAGCCGCGAGCACACCGACCGGCGGGTGGTGACATTGCGATGCAGCGAGCAGGCCCGCCGCCTCGCCGACGAGTTCTTTCACGCGGTCAATACCGAGCAGGACGCGATCCTGGCCGAATACTCGAACCACCAGCTCGAGCAGTTCGAGACCCTGATCGCGCGGTTGCGCGCGACGATGGACGGGTCGTCCACCTAGACAAGGGAGAAACCGTGCACACCGTTGATCTTCTCGTCGTCGGCCGCGGCCAGAGTGTGGTCGACACCTCCACCGCCTACATCGACGGCCTCGGCTTCCGTGTTCTCGGCACCACCCTCGACGAGGAAGCGCTGGGCATCCTCGACCGCGAGCGGGTTCGTCTGCTCGTCATCGGCGGCGGTGTCGAAACGGAATCACGAAAGACGCTGACGGCCAGGGCCGATGAGCGCGGGACCACCGTGGTGGCGGCGGAGCGGGCCGGGCGCGGGGTGGAGCAGTACCTCGCCGAGGAGATCGTGCCGGTACTACAGAGCTAGCACCGGCCTTGCGGAGTGGCCCGCGTCAGCGGGGGAGTTCGGAGAGGACTCCTTCGGCGCTGCGGGCGGCGGCTCGGCAGGCGGTGGCGGTGGATTGGTCGGCCAGGGGGTGGGCGGCTCGGGATCGCCAGGTGCGGACCGCGGTGGAGGCTGCGGTGCGGAGGGTGTTCGGGTCGGCTTCGGCGGGGAGGCCGAGGCGGAGGTGTGGTGCTACGCCGGTGCCGCCGAGGATGCGGTGCAGGTCGGCGAGTACCGGTGGGGGGAGGGGGAGCTCGTCGGTGCGTAGGCGGCCGAGGAGGCGGAGTTCGGTGAAGCCGTGGACGTCGGCCAGGCGGGCGCGGACGCGGGGCAGCAGACGGTCGGCTTCGGTTCCGGGGTAGGCCGACAGGATGCGGTTCAGGGTGCTCAGGGCGGAATGGGCCTTCAGTTCTTCTGCGCGCTGGCCGAACTGGATCTCCAGTACCGAACGCAGTTCCTCGATGCCGCTGCGTGCGGCCAATTCGGCTGCCAGCGAGGAGGAGTCGCGGACGCCGAGGCGGATCAGCATGGTGGCCATGCGGATTCCGAACAGGCCGAAGCGGTCTGCCAGTTGGGCGCGCAGTTCGGGGGCGACCGGGAGGGCGATGTCGGCGCGGGCGAATCGGTCTGCCGAGAGCAGGGCGATGCCGAGGTCTTCCGCGGGGACCGTGGACAGGGCCTCGAAGGCCGCGAATTCTGGTTGCCGCAGGGTCGAGGCGGCGAAGGCGAGCAGGCCCGCCACCGGAATCACCGCCTGGCACAGGCCTGTTCGCTCCAGTTCGCCGGCGAACCGGGCTGCCACCTCGCGGGCGGAGTGCAGCGCGTCGATGCGGCCGGCGCCGATCTCGTCGGCGCGTGACACCACTCCGATCACGCCGAGCGGGCCGGCACCACCGGCGCCGGCGCCGATCTGTTCGAGAAAGCTCACGTCGGTGGCGTCGAGGCGGCGCAGCAGGTAGACGACCGCGTCGGCGCCGGGCGCCGAGATCGCCGACCGGCCGCGCGGGTTACCTTCGGCGCCTGCGGGGGTGAGCAAGCGCGCGGTGCGCAGCGAGACCTCGCGTGACAGCGACGAGGTGCCGGGAGTGTCGATGATCGTCGTCTGGGCCAGGGCGGCCGACGGCCAGCCGACCTCGAGGTGGTCCACCTCGCGGGGGCCGTAGGCATCCCAGTTCAGGGCGCTCAGGTCGAAGGTGAGACCGTGCGCGCCGCCGCCGCGCCGCACGATCACATTGGCCCTCGCGCCGTCGGCGGCGTGGGCGGTGACAGTGGGGGTCGAGGCGTCGCGGTACCAGGTGACGACCCGGGTGCACTCGGTGGCGTCGGTCGGGGCGACAGCCTGGCCGACCAGTGCGTTCAGCAGCGTCGACTTGCCTGCCTTGATCGAACCGGCCAGCGCAACCCGCAGCGGCTCACGCAGTCGGAATTCGCAGTCGGCCAGCAGCGTGCGCGCGTACTCGTCACGACCGAATACCCGCGCCGCCGCGCCGACCAGCTCGTGCGCCTCGGCCAGGATCCTGGGTGCCTGACCGCCGGGCGCGGCGGTGTCGAAACGGTGGGTCACCCAGATACCGTACCGTCGGCCCGTCCTGGTTCGAGTTGCATCGTTTCCGCGTAGCGACGCAGCTCGGCGACCGCGTTCAGCTGGCGTTCGAGCACGACGGTGCGCTCGGCGCGGTGCGTGGCTGCCATCGCGGCCGCTTCCTGGGCGGCGCGCAGAGAGGCATCGATCGAACGCAGGCTGCGCTCGGCGACACCGGCGAAGTGGTCGCGCAGGGCGCGGTGGATGCGGTGCAGGCGGTCCTTGGTGTCCTTGGCCGCCTGGAACGCGACGTCGTCGAGGAAGCGGCGCACCTCGGCGTTGGCTTCGATGCGGCGGCGAGCCAGTCGTGCGGTCTTGTCGTCGCGGTAGGCCTTGCCGCCGACGATCAGGCCTGCGCCGAGGGAGATCGGGTTCAGCATCGCGAGGCCTGCGAAGGTCGTGGCGAGGCCGATCATCAGCACGCCGCCGTAGGAGCCGCGCATGCCGACCAGCACCTTGCTGGTGAAACCGATGTCGGGTTCCAGGTCGGCCAGGGAACCCGAGCTGGCGAGGGTGCTTTCGTCGTCCATTCCGGCATGGACCTCGGGCAGCTCGACGGCGCCGACCTCGTTGAAGTGGTCGGCGATGCGTTCGGCCAGCAGTTCAGCGCGGCGGTGGGTCAGCAGGAGGTTGTCGCCGAGCGCGGTGTCGACGGTGCCGGACAGCCATTCGGCGATCGCGCCCCAATGCCTGCCCGGGTCGTTCTCGTCGATCCATTCCTGGCCGGTGCGGGCGACGCCGCGCAGGCGCTCGCGCAGGTCGTGGTCGACATCGCCGACGAGGTCGGTGATGCCGTCGGCGAGTGTCTGCTGCCAGCTCGCGGTTCGCCGCTGAAGTGCCTCGGCGGCGGCGCGGGCGGACTGGAGCTCGTCGACGGCGGCGGAGCCGAGCGCGGGATCGCGCAGGGCTACCAGTTCGCTGCCGAGGGCCAGTGCCAAATGTTCTGCTGCCGATTGCAATTCGCGGGCGACGGCCTGACGTGTGACGGCCTGGTCGCGGGCGACCACCCGGTCGCGGAGGAAACCGAACAGCACACCGAACCCGGACTCCTGGCCAAGCTGCGCGTCTTGCAGGCGCAAGGCGTGGGCGCGCAGCAGGGCCGACACCGGGATCAGGGTGACGTCGGCTTCGGCGCGGCTCAGGTGTGATCGGTCGGCTTCGAGTACCCGGTGCCAGTGCGGATACAGGTCGGTTTTGGTGAGCAGGACGGCGACCGTGGGGCAGAGTTCGCGGATCTGGCGGACGAAGGTGAGCTCGGGTTCGGTGAGCTCGGTGGAGGCGTCGGAGAGCACCAGTACCGCGTCGGCCGCTGCGGCCAGGCCGAGAACTCCTGCGGCACAGGCGCTTCCGTGGCCGCCGACACCGGGGGTGTCGATCAGGACGATGCCGTCGGCCAGCAGCTGGTTGGGCAGCTCGGCCTCGATCCGCACGATCTGCCTGCCCTGTGCCAGCGGGCTGCGTTGATCGACGACGCCGATCTCGTCGAACGGGATCTCCACCCGTTCGTCCTCGGCGCCGGGCGCGCTGAGCACCAGGTATGCCCGCTGCTGCGTGCCGTAGGACAGCTGCAGCGGGAGCACGGTGGTCGTGTCGTCGCCGACCTGGCACACGTCGAGCCCGAGCAGCGCGTTCACGAACCGGCTCTTGCCCTGACCGAGCTGGCCGGTGACGACGATGCGGTGCCGCGGATCGCGCACCCGCTCGGTGACCTTCTCCAGGCGCCCGACCAGGTCGTCGCGGCCTGCGGCGCGGGCCGCTGCGACGGTGTCGGCCAACACCGTCGTCAGCGGCACCGCATTCGGTGCGAGAGTCCCCATCGCAGCGCCCGTTTCGCTCAGTGGAACAGTCCGTCGGAGTGCACGTCGGCACCGGTCTCGGCGACAGTACTCGACTCGCCGAACAGCGATGTCTCGCCGCCGAGGCTCGAACCGTGCAGGCCGGAACCGAACGCGCTCGACACGTCGACCGAGGACCAGGTGTCGGCCGCGGTGGTGACCGCGCCCTGGGTGGTGCCGGAGGCGTCGGCCTGGGTCGTGCCGGTGAATTCGGTGGTCGCGGTGGTGCCGGTCTGCGCCGCGCCTTCCACGGTGCCGCCGAGGCCGCCGGCGATCTGCGTGCCGCCGGTCATCGTGCTCGACAGGCCCGCGTCGGCGGATCCGCCGAGGCCGGTCTCGAGGCCGGTGCCCGCCTGGGCGCCACCGGTCGCGGAGCCGGCCAGGCCGGTGCTGGTCTCGGCGAGACCGCCCAGACCCGCTTGCGCGCCACCGGCAGCGGTACCCGCCAAGCCCGTGTCGACGGCACCTCCCAAACCTGCCTGCGCGCCACCGGCAGCCGAACCTGCAAGGCCGACACCGGTTTCGGCGAGACCGCCGAGACCTGCCTGTGCGCCGCCGGCAGCGGAACCCGCCAAGCCTGCGCTGGTGTCAACGGCGCCACCCAGACCAGCCTGCGCACCACCAGCAGCCGAACCCCCTAGGCCGACACCGGTTTCCGCGAGACCACTGAGACCCGCCTGCGCGCCGCCCGCCGCGGAACCCGCCAAGCCCAAGCCCGCGTCCGCGGCACCGCCCAGACCGGCCTGAGCCCCACCGGCGGCCGAACCCGCAAGGCCTACACCGGTTTCGGTGAGACCGCCAAGACCTGCCTGCGCGCCACCGGTCAGGCCGGCGCCGGTCTCCACCGCCGCGCCGAGTCCAGCCTGCGCACCGGTGGCGACTGAGCCGGACACTCCGGTGCCGAGGGTTGCGGCGGTATCGAGGCCGCCCTGCAGACCGGTGGTCAGCCCGATACCTGTCGTGGCGGACAGTGCCGTGTCCAGCCCGGTGGTGGCCTCCGCGGCAGCACCGCCGGTGATCAGCCCATCGACACCGAAACCGGTGTCGAGCCCACCGCCGGCACCACCGGTCAGGCCGCCGATGAGACCGGTGCCCGCCGACGCGGCGCCGCCGAAACCGGTTTCCAGCCCGGTACCGATTTCCGCGCCCGCTCCGACCACACCGTCGAGCCCGGTGATCGCCGTGGTGGTCGCGGCAGCGCCGAGGCTGCCGGCAGCCTGCGCACCGGCATTGGCCGCCGCACCCAGCCCAGCAGTGGCCCCGGCGCCGAGCCCACCCACTGCACCGGCCGCACCGTTCAGCCCGGCATCCAGTCCGCCACCCAGCTGACCCCCCAGGTTCGCGCCGAAGTCCGTGGTGAGCCCAGCGGCCCCATCGACCAGACCGTCGACCCCAGCCGCGACATCGCCACCAGCACCAACTGCCCCGTTCAGGGCACCGTCCACACCGGCGCCTGCCGCACCGGTCAGGGCACCGCCGAGTCCAGCGGCGACATCACCACCAGCACCGACCGCCCCGTTCAGAGCACCATCGAGACCGGCACCGACACCAGCCGCACCGGTCAGCGCGCCATCGAGACCAGCGCCAACACCAGCAGCACCGGTCAAGGCACCGCCCAGTCCAGCGGCGACATCACCACCGACACCCGTCGCCCCCTCCAAGGCACCGTCGAGACCGGCGCCGGCGCCAGCCGCACCGGTCCAGGCACCGCCCAGTCCGGCAGTGAGATCGCTACCCGCGTCCACGACACCCGACAACGCGCCGTCCACACCGACGCCTGCCGCACCGGTAAGAGCACCGCCCAGTCCAGCGGCGACATCACCACCGACACCAGCCGCCCCGTCCAAGACACCGTCGATACCGGCATCGACACCGGCCGCACCGGTCAGCGCACCACCCAGTCCGGCAGTGAGATCGCCACCCGCGTCGACCGCACCCGACAACGCGCCGTCCAGGCCGGTGCCAGCCGCACCGTTCAGGGCGCCATCGAGGCCGGCACCGATGCCCGCGCCGGCATCAGCCGCGCCGGCCAGCGCACCACCGAGGCCGGCACCACCACCCACCGCGCCGTTCAAAGCACCCCCGAGGCCAGCTTCGACACCTGCACCTGCCCCCACTGCGCCGTTCAGGCCTGCAGAGAGGTCAGCGCCGGCACCAGCCACGCCCGACAGCGCACCACCGAGGCCGGCGCCAGCGCCCACCGCGCCGTTCAAAGCGCCATCGAGACCAGCACCCACACCGGCCCCACCATTCAGCGCACCGCCCAGGTCGGCAGCGATATCGCCACCCGCGTCCACCACGCCCGACAACGCACCACCGAGGCCGGCACCAGCGCCCACCGCGCCGTTCAAGGCACCGTCAAGGCCAGCTTCGACACCGGCACCCACACCCGCCGCGCCATTCAACGCACCGTTCAGGCCTGAAGAGAGGTCGGCGCCCGCACCCGCCGCGCCCGACAACGCACCATCGAGGTCGGCACCAGCGCCCACCGCGCCGTTCAAGGCGCCGCCGAGACCGGCGCCCACGCCCGCCGCTCCGTTCAACGCGCCATTCAGGCCGGTGGCCAGGTCGACGCCTGTGCCGACCGCGCCGTTCAAGGCACCGCCGAGACCGGCGGAGAGGTCCGCGCCTGCGCCAACCGCGCCATTCAGGGCGCCGCCGAGACCAGCGCCCACGCCCGCCGCGCCGTTCAACGCGCCATTCAGGCCGGTGGCCAGGTCGACGCCTGCGCCAACTGTGCCGTTCAAGGCACCGCCGAGACCGGCGGCAAGGTCCGCACCCGCGCCAACCGCGCCATTCAAGGCACCGCCGAGACCAGCGGCAAGGTCCGCACCCGCGCCGACCGCACCATTCAGGGCGCCCCCGAGACCAGCGCCTACGCCTGCCGCGCCGTTCAACGCACCGTTCAGGCCTGCGGCGAGGTCGGCGGCCGCGTTCACTCCGGCGTTGATGTCCACGTTGGCGCCGGTGACGGTGGACAACGCGACATCGAGGCCCGCGCCGACCTGGGCGGCGGCGCCGGCGACTGCCGAGGCGGCCGCGCCGAGGCCTACGTCGAGGCCGAGTTCGGCGTCGGCGGCGGCTGCGGCCGTGACGGCGGCGGCCGCGGTGGCGGTGGAGGCGAGGGCCGCGCTCGTGCCTGCCGCGGCGCCCGCGGCGACGATCGACTGGAGCTGGGAGCCACCGCTGACCAGCGCGGATTCCGCCACCATCGGGGCGACGGCGGAGATGTCTTCGGGGGTCACCTCGAGTCCCGCCTGGGCCAGCGCGACGCACGGGTTGGCGCAGTAGCTCGCCGCCGCGTCGGGGTCGCGCAGCAGGTTCAGGATGAATTCCAGAATCGCGTTGGGGGTCATCGAGATCAGCTCCTCCAGATCATGGGCGGTGGTGCCCGATCCGTTGTGGTCGGAATGTCTTTCACGCTAGGTCCGCCAGTCGTTACAGGTAATGGGGCGAATACCTAGTTCACTCGGGGCGCGTCCATTAGGGGCTCATCCCCGATTAGGGGCATTTCCCCGTATTTGCCCCGGCGCAGGTAACAGCGGCCTATCGGCAACCGACAGATCGGGTGGGACGTCGGCCACCCTGGCGATCTCGTTGTCCACACTGCCTACCGGTCCACCGGAAGTCCTGCGAACGGGGTTGTCCAATGACAGAGCGTCTGGCGCTCGGCATCACTGTCGGAGCCGCGAATTCGGTCGCCGCGGCCACGACCGCCGACGGGGCCGGTGCCACTGTTCGCAGACACCGCAGCACCTTGCTGCTCGGCGCGGACGGCTCGATCGGGTTCGCCGACGCTACCCGCCACGCGCGCGGAGTGGTTGTCGACGACTACCTGTCCAGGGTCGGCGACCCGGTAGACATGCTGGCAGAAGACGGTTCGACACACGACGCGGCCGACCTCGTCGCCGCCGCCACACGCGCGCTGGTCACCGAACTGTCCGGCGCCGCAGGCGAATCCGCCGAGGTGGCGACCATCGTCGCGTGCTGCCCGGCGTGGTGGCCGGAGCAGACGATCGAGAACGCGCGCGCCGCGCTCGCGCGCGCGGGACTGCCCGAAGTGACATTGGTCCCAGAGCCACTGGCCGCGGTGCGCCGGTACGAGATGGAGAACGGCCTGCTCGACGACGGCGCGCTGGCCGTGTACGACCTGGGCGCGAGCGGCCTGACGGTCACCGTGCTACGCACCGGCGAACAGGCGGGCCTGCTGGGCGCGCCGGTGCACAGCACCGCGATCGCCGGCTCGGAATTCGATTTGCTGACGATGCGCTACGTCCTGGCAAATGTTCTGGACGGAAATGACATCGATCCATTCGACCCGGTCGTCGAAGAAGAACTCTCGGCATTGCGAGCCCGCTGCAGAAATGCGAAAGAGGACCTCTCCAGAATTACCGCGACGGTGGTTCCGGTGGGCATGCTCGACCCCACCGGCCGCATCGAACAGGTCAGGCTGACCCGCGGCGAACTCGAAGATCTGCTGCGGCCGATCCTGCTCGACTCGATGAACCTGCTCCGCGACGCGGTGCGCCGCGCCGGACTCACCCCCGGCGACGTCAGCCGGGTGCTGCTCACCGGCGGCGGCGGGGCGATCCCGCTGGTCGCCGAGCTGATCTCGACCGAATTCGGGCTGCCCGTCACCGCCTGCGCCGACCCGGCGACCAGCGCGGCGCACGGCGCGGCCGAGATCGCGCTGGACGTGGCCGCGATCTCCGTGCCCACCGAGGCCATCCCCGCCGTGCGCGTCGCGCCGGTATCGGCGGCACCGGTCGTCGAGGAACTCGCGCTGCCGCCCGCCGATCCCGCCCCAGCCCGGATGTCGTCGGCCAAACGCGCGGCGCTCGTCACCGCGGCGGCATTGACCATGGCCGCCCTGGCCACCGGCACCCTCGCGATCGGCGGCGTCACCCAGCCAACGCCGAGCGGACCCGCCGCGACGACGAGCGCGCCGCAGATTCCCGGCGCCGCCGCGTCGACCAGCACCGGCGGAAATCCCGGGTCGGCGCCGAACACCACGGACTCGACCGTCGCCGATCCGTCCCGGCCTGGCGCGACCAGCGCTGCCGTGCCGCCGGGTGCGATCCCGGTCGGCACCACCGAAGCCGGGGCACCCGGCGGCGCGCCCGCCGCGGGAACGCCAGTACCGGCCGGTGCGACCGCCGACGGCACCACGGCACCCGCACCCGCACCGGCAGGTGGACAACCCGCCACCGGTCAACCCGCGCAGGCGCCACCCGCCGAACAGCCGCAGTCGCCCGCACCTGCCCCCGCTCCCGCACCCGCGCCCGCACCCGCGCCCTCCCCAGCCCCGCGCCCACAGGTCCCGCCCATCAAGGTGAACCCCGGCGACCTCCTCGACGGCGTCGGCGGCGCGGTCGAGGAGACCATCGAAACGGGCACGCAGCTGCCGGGACGGGTCCTCGGAGGAAACGGTGGCTGATATCGCACTCGACACCTTCCCGAACGCCCGAACCATCTTCCGCGAACTCGACACCGCGGCTCAGCAGCCGGTACTGCTGCTGATCCGCGGCCGGGCGGGAACCGGAAAGTCGATGCTGCTCAAGGCCGTTCGCGCGCACCTTCGTGGCCGTGACATCCCGGTCGCCGAATCCGCTCGCGACCACAGTCGCTCGGTCCTCATCGCCGACAACGTCCACCGCTACACCGACGCCGAGCTACACACCCTGTGCGCGGCAATCGAATCCGGGAACCGATCGATCGTTCTCGCCACCCAGCCGCGCCCACACGATCCCCGGCTGCGCGCCCTGTCCGAAGCCGTCGCGCGCCACGGCCGCACGGTGGACCTACGGGCGCTGGGCAGCGCCGACATCGCGTCGTTCGCCAGGGAACTCGGCATGGCCGTGTCCCAGCCACTCGCGCTGCACATCCACCAGCTGACCGCGGGCATTCCCGGCGGCGTGGTCGCGGCGCTGACCGCGGCCCGCTCGGCGCCGCTCGAGTCGTGCGTGAGCGCCGTCGACGCCGCCGTCGCCGCGTGGACGCGCACCATCCTGGACACGATCGAACCCGACCTGCTCGAAACGCTGGTCATCGCCGCGACCGGAACCGGTTTGGACGCAACCGAACTCACCGAAGTACTCGGTGTCGGCACCGAGACCGCGCACGACCTGATCGACCGCGCCAGGGCGGGCGCGCTGGTCACCGATGCCGACCTGCTCCTCGCGCCCGCGGTGGCCCCGCTGCGCACCCTGCTCGGCGACCGCCGCTATGTCGAGGTGCAGCGCAGGCTGCTCACCGCGCGGATCGACTCCGGCCTGCTGCGCGATCGGACGGCACTGATCCTGGCCGAGTCCGGCGTCGTCGATCCCCGTCTCGCCGAATTCCTGTGCCGCACAGCGGAGAAGTCGGATCAGGCGACCCGCTACTTCGCCGCCGCGGCCGCGGCGGGCGCCCCGGTCGAGTCGATCGCGGTGCGCTGGGCCGAAGCCGCCGCACACGCCGGTGACACCGACACCGCGCTGCGCCTGGCCGAACCACTGCTGACCACCGACAACGCCACCCACACCGAACTCGTTGCCGCGGTGCGCATCTGCGCGGGCGTGCTCACCCGGCGCGGCTTGGTCAGCCGCGCGGCCGGGCTCTACACCTGGCTCGGCCCCGACCGCGTCGGCGCGGACTGGGCCTCCGCGGCGATGGTGCTCACCCTCGCGGGCGACCTCGCCGGCGCTACCCAGATGTCCGGCGCCGCACAGCACTGGCCGCCGACCGAGGCCGACGCCGGCGCGCGGCTCATCGCCTCCGCGCTGCACGAATCGCTCGACCCGCACGGCGCGGGCACGACCGCCGCGATTTCCGCACTGATCCAAGCCGGCAACGCCGGCGACGATCGATACCTGCCCTGCACCGCGGTCTCGATCGCCACGCTGCTCTGCCTCGGCGCCGGTGAGCCGAGCCGCGCCAGGGACTCGCTGGCCAGGGCGGCCGGCGGCGCTCAGCTACCGGTGCTCGCGGCCTGGACCGCTCTGCTCGGCGGCGACGAACGCGGCGCGGCGAGCACACTGGCCGAGATCGACATCCCCGTGCTCGCCCCGCGCGATCAGCTCCTCGCGCACGCCCTCGCGGTGGGGCTGGCCCGCCGCGGCGGCGATCACGCGGCCCTCGCGCGCGCCTGGCAAGCCGCCTGCCCGCTGTTCGACCAGCTCGAGGCCGACCTGTTGAGCCTGCTGCCGATCGGCGAACTGTGGCTGGCCGGCATCCGGCTGCGCGATGTGCGCCGGATCGGCCCGCTGGTCGACGCGGCCAAGGCGCTGCTGCGCAAGCTCGGTCGCGCACCCGCCTGGACCAACTCCTTCCACTGGTACGGGGTGCAGGCCGCGCTCGCCGACGAATCGCCCCAGGAGCTGCTACCCCACGCCCACGCGCTGAAGACGGCCGCGGAGGCGGGCGACCGGCAGGCGGTCGTGCTGGCCGACGCCGGACGCACGTGGGTGCTCGTGCTGCGCGGCAACGTGGCCGCGGCCGAGGTGCAGGCCGCGGTATCGGCGCTGGCCGAACTAGGGCTCACCTGGGACGCTGCCCGCCTGGCCAGCGAGGCCGCGCTCGCGGCGGGCGATTCGGCGACCGCGACCACCCTGCTCAAGCTCGCCCGGTCGGTGCGGGTGCAAGCCCAGCCCGTCGAACCGTCGCGACCCGCGGCGCAGCCGCTGCCACAGACACCGGACGGGCCGGCGCCGCTGACCGGCGAGGCCGCCGCGCTCAGCGATCGCGAGCGCGAGGTTGCCGAGCTGGTGCTGCTCGGTCTGACCTATCGGGAGATCGGCGCACGGCTGTACATTTCCGCGAAAACCGTGGAGCATCACGTCGCGCGAATCCGACGCCGGATAGGCGCGCGCTCACGATCGGAATTATTGTCAATGCTCCGCGCCATGGGACACGGTTCACTGCTCGTGTAACCCGACGCGGAGGACGTCGACGCCGAAGCGAGGTAAATCGGATGGCCACTGGGGTCGGCCTGCGCATGGCCGATGACGAGTGCATCGCCGCGGTGGTCACCGAGGACGACACGGTGCGGATCGTCGCGCGCGACGCGGTGCTGCACATGTCCGACGACGGTGACGCGGCGCTCGGCGGGCCTGCGCCCTCCGGGCACACCCACTCGATCGCCGGTTTCGTCCGCGCGGTCGGCGACCCGGCCGGGGTGGATGTCGACGGCGGCGAGGCCTACCGCGCCGAGGATTTGCTGGCGACGGCGATGTTCTGCCTCATCGATCTCACCACCGAGCACCTCAGCGGCCCCGCCGAGTTCTACGCGACGCATCCGGCGCACTGGTCGCCGGAGATCGTGCGCGGTGTGCGCGAGGCGCTGGACTATCTGGGCCTGAAGTCGGTGGCGCTGCTCGGCGAGGACGAGTTGCCGCCCGCCGCCGACGATGCCGACGCAGGCCGCTCGTTCGCGACGGCCGCCGCCCAGGCCGCGCTGGTCGCGGTGCTGGCGACACCGGCGGGCGCGACCCCGCCCGATCCGATCGTCACCGAGAACGCGATGGTCGCCACCGATGTGATGCCCGCGGTGCCGCGTCCGGCGGCGACCGCGCAGGCGTATTCGGCGGCGATGCCGGTGATGTCGCAGCCGACGAAGGCGCTGAACCCGACCACGGCCATGCCGGTCGTGCCCGTGGAACCACCGGCGCCTGCGCCGGCTCAGCGCAGCCGGACCCCGCTGCTGATCGCCGCCGCCGCGCTCGTCGGACTGCTGCTCGGCGGCGTCGCGGTCTCGGTTGTCCTCAGCGGCGCCGAGCCGACCGCGCCGCCGCCGATCTCCGACGCGCGCCCCGACTCGCTCACCGTGACGCCGACGCCCGTGCTGCCCCCGCCGCCGGTCGCCGAAACCGCCACGCTGGAGCCGGTCGTCACCGCGACCACCGAGCCCGAACCGGAGCCGACGACCAGCACCGAACCACCGCCGACGACCACGCCGGAACCGACCACCACCGCGCCGTCGACCACGCCCGGCCGCAGCACCACCCGCCCGCTGCTGCCGTTCGAGAACTACCCGCCGGGCTCGCTCCCCTCACCCATGCGGATTCCCGGCTACAACTGATCCGGTGCGGGGGTACCGTAACCGCGCCCGCCGCGCGATCGTGCCCTAGAGTGATGCGCTGATCGACATCACAGCCGCCGGCGGTGGTCTCGATCACTCGTGCCGACGAAGGGATTTCATGCGCAAGTTGGTGGCGCGTCGCGCCGCAGTCAAGGCAGCCTCCGCCGGTTTCGCCGCGACTGTTCTCCTGGCACCCCTGCTCGGCTCAGGCATCGCCGCGGCTGAACCCGCCGCGCCGCTTCAGCTTTCCGCGGACGCCCTGCCCGCCGAGCTGGTGACGGCACTCTCGCGCGATCTCGGGATGACCCCGACCGAATACCTCGACCGCGCCGCCCGCGCGCAGCAGCTGCGCGACTACGCGACCGACTTCCGCGCCGAGAACCCCGACACCTTCGCGGGCGCCTGGCTGACCCCGGAAGGCAAGGCCGTCGTCGCGGTCACCAACGCCGAGGCGGGCAAGCTCGCCGCGGCGGACGGGTACCAGACCCACCTCGCGCCGATCTCGGCCGGCGGCCTGGAAGGTGCGCTGCTGCAACTGAGCCAGTGGATCGCGAGCCTGCCGCGCGAGATCTCCGCGCCGATCAGCTCGATCGCCATCGACGTGCTGAACAGCCAGCTGGTGCTCAACGTCGCCAACACCGGCACCGGCCACCTGCTGAACCTGCCGACCCTGATCGCCACCATCAAGGTGGTGCTCTCCCCCGGCGGCGGCGGACCGGTCGAGCGCAAGCCGATGGGCGGCGACACCTACATCACCGCGACCAAGGACCTGCGCGACGCGACCCTGCGCGGCGTCGACGTGTGCTCGTTCGGCTTCAACAGCACCGACGCCGCAGGCAACGCGCTCAATATCTCGGCGGGCCACTGCAACCCGAACATCGACAAGGGCGGCAGCGCGCCGGTCTACGTGCCGAACGTGCGCGACATCCCCAGCAGCCCCGAGGTCGGTTCGTTCGCCAAGGCCGTGCTCGGCGGGCCCGCCGCGCTGGACTACTCGGTGATCACGCTGAACGAGCGCGCGGTCAACGCGGGCATGGATCAGCCACGGGTGCGCGGCGCGAACGGTACGACGCTGGCGATCACCGGCACCGCCGAACCGGTCACCGGAGCCCCGGTCTGCAAGACCGGTCAGTCCTCCACCTTCACCTGCGGCTTCGTGTCGGCGGATCGGGTGGAGACCCAGCTGTTCACCGCCGAGGGCGTCAGCAAGACCATCCGTGGCTTCGCCAGCACCGCCTGCACCCTCGGCGGCGACAGCGGCGGCGCGATCGTCTCCGGCACCCTCGCGCTCGGCATCACCAGCGGCTCCAACGCCTCCGAGGCGCCCAACTGCACCGAGGCCAACACCCAGCTGGCCCCCTACGGCGGTACGGCCTCGCTCGGCGTGCCGATCCGGCCCATTCTGGCCGATATCGAGGCCACCTCCGGCGGAGGTCTCGGCAGCGGAATCTCGGTGCGCACCAAGCCGAACGCGGGCTGATCCGATAACGATCCGACCACGCGGACCGGGTGAGCGAAATCTCTTGCCCGGTCCGAGTGGGCATAACCCGCTCCAGCCCATATAGTTCGATCATGCTCCTGCCACGTATGGGTCGCACCCCGTCCGCGCGAAGCTCGAGAAGAGCTCGGAAGTCCATGATCGCCGCTTCGGCGGCGATTCTGCTGTTCGGCCCCACGATGGCGGTTGCCGATGCGCAGCCCACCCCCGACCTGCCCGCCCAGCTGGTGGAGGCGGTCACCCGCGATCTGAAGATCTCCCCGGAGGAGTACCTGCGCCGCGCCGATATCGCGCAGCAGGTCGCCGCGTTCTCCACCACCGCCCAGCGGCAGTTCCCGGCGACGTTCGCCGGCGCCTGGCTGAACGACGCCGGTAACGCCGTCGTCGCGCTCGCGCAGGGCCCCGGTATCGACGAGGCCCGCGAAGCCGCCCAGTCGGCCGGTTTCGAGGTTCGCAATGTCGCCAAGAGCGAGTCCGCGCTGCGCGGCGAGAAGACCGCGTTCGAGAACTGGCTGGCCGCCGCACCGCCGGAGGTCGCCGCCCTCGTGCGTGGCGTCGTCGTCGATCCCGTGAACAACGCGATCGCGGTGCGTGTCGACCAGGCCGGGCTGCCGCTGCCCAGCTTCATCGACCCGTCCCGCGTCGTCGTCACCGCGCCGCCCGTGGCAGGCGAGCGCGTCGAGCTGAACGCCACCCCCGTGGCCGGCGACGGCAACGGCGCACTGGCAGGCGGCGACGGCTACGCCTCGGTGGTCGGCCGCAGCTCGCTGCGCTGCTCGCTCGGCTTCAACGGCACCGACCGCGCCGGCAACGTCGTCAACATCTCGGCGGGTCACTGCAACCCCGATCTCGGTACGGCCGGTACCGCCGACGCGGCCGCCGTCTACGAGCTGAACGGTGATCGCGCGGGCGCCCAGGTGGGCACCTTCCAGAAGTCGGTGCTCGGCGCGCAGGACTACTCGATCATCCGGATCAACGACAACTCCCGTCCCCGCTTCGAGAACAACCTCGTGCGCGTGCCGGGCAACGCCCCGATCGCGGTCGACGGCGTGGCTACCCCGGTGGTCGGCGCCCCGGTCTGCAAGTCGGGTGCGCGTACCGGCTTCAGCTGCGGCATCATCAACGGCGTCGACCAGACGGTGCAGGTCGGCGATCGGCAGATGACCCAGAGCTTCTCGGCCAACATCTGCGCCCTGCCCGGCGATTCGGGCGGCGCGATCGTCACCGGCCGCCTGGCGCTCGGCATCTCCAGCGCGTCGTCGGTCGCCGACTACCCGATCTGCGAGATCCCGAACATCATCGGCGCGATCACCGGTGACGTCCCGCAGCTGTTCGCGCAGCCGCTGAGCGTCGTCCTCTCGGACAACCCGGGCCTGGCGGTCCGCACCAACTGATCGCGGTTTCCGCGGGCACAGAGCAGCTCGGAAAGGCCGGTAGCAGTGCGCTACCGGCCTTTCCGGCGTCCAGGGCATGCTGGGGGCATGTGTCTGGTTCTGCTCGCCTGGCGGGCGCACCCCGAGTACCGGCTGATCGTGGCCGCCAACCGGGACGAGTTCTACACCCGCGACACCGAGTCGCTACGCCGCTGGCCAGGGGAGATGCTGCTGGCCGGGCGTGATCTCGGCGCCGTCGCACCGGGTACGTGGCTGGGTCTGCGCACCGACGACCCGCGGTTCGCCACGGTCACCAATGTCCGCAATCCGCACGACGTCCCGCCGCACCCGCGCTCGCGCGGCGCACTGCTGATGGACTACCTGCGCGGCGCAGCGGCGCCGTCGGACTACCTGGGCGGGATCGCCACCGCGCCGGACGACTACATCGGCTACAACCTGCTCGTCGGCGACCTGCGCACGCTGTGGTGGCATTCCAATCGCAGCGGCACCGGCCCCGCCGAACTCGCGCCCGGTCTGCACGCGCTGTCCAATTCCGCCCACCTGGCGTCGGAGCCCGGATTGATCCACACCCGTCCCCAGGCTCCGGTGGTGACCGGTGCAGGCGCGCCGCCGCTGTGGCCGAAGGTCGCCACCGGGCTGGCCGGTCTGCACGACATCGTCGCGACCGCGCCGCATTCCGTCGAGGACTACTTCACGCTGCTCGCCGACCGCACCGAAGCGCCCGACGAGCTCCTGCCGCGCACCGGCATCCCGCTGGAGTTCGAGCGGGCCGTCTCGGCGCGCTTCGTCGCCCACGATCTGCACGGCACCCGCGCGAGCACGGTGCTGCTGGTGCGCGAGGACGGTCACTACACCATGGCCGAGCGCACATTCGGCCGTCACGGTGAAGCAGGCGGCTCGGAATCACTGTCCGGGGTCGTCGATCTCGGCTGAGAACGCGGAAGGCCCCGCTCCGGATCGGAGCGGGGCCTTCGCGGTGAAGCTGTGAATCAGTTGGCCGGAGCGGCGGCCGGAGCAGCCTTCGGCTTCTCGGCCCAGACGGTGGTGCCCTCGGGCGCCTGCATGACGTTGAGCAGCTCGATGCCCGCGGCCAGCATGGTCGGACCGCCGATGACGATCATGCCCAGGATGCCGCCGACAGCGGCGCCCAGCGGCAGACCGGCCAGGCAGCCGACACCGAACAGCGGCAGACCGAAGACGCAACCGACGACGGCGCCGATGGCGGTGCCGACGAAGGTGCCGATCGCGGTGCCGATGCTGAACTTGCTGGAGAAGTCGTTGATCGCCTTCTGGTTCTCCTGCGCCGAGGCGATCGGATCAGCCTTGAGGACCGGCTTCACGCCGACCGGCTCGGTGCCCAGCTGCAGGCCTTCCGGCTTCTCCGGGGTCAGCTCGAGGACGGTGCTGTCCTTGGTGACCGCGGACTTGGTCGGGATCTCGGTGCCGTTGACAGTGAAGTCGATCGGCAGCGAGACGACCGTGGCGCCGGTGGTGTCCTTGATCTCGGCGACCTTGGTCTTCGGCGCCTCGGGAGTCTCGCCGTCCTGCTCGACGATCGAGAAGGTGCCGTTCTGCAGGGTGGCGACGATGGTCTTGTCGACCAGCTTCACCGAGTACTTGATGTCCTGAGCCGGGGCGGGCACCGGCTCGGCGTGCGCAGTCCCCAGCGAAACAGTCATTGCGCCGATAACCAGTGCGGCTGCCGCAGTGGTCCTACGGAAGTTCATTCGGGTTCCAATCCATCAGGTGTGATGTGATGTGCGATCCGCGACACGCGAGACCCGTCAAGCAGGGACACACCATGAGGTGTCCCTTACTTCTCCCCGAGCAGTGTGAAGACCGGCACAGCAGCAGAACAGCTGGAGCCTAATGGACCGAAACCCGGGAAGCCAGAAGCAATCTCGGTCGACGGAGTTAGCCTGACCTTAGCTCCGCCGCAGATCACGCACGGTTTACGGTGTTCACCAGCAGACTTGGACACCTTGCGGCAAACATTTATGTGATATTGCTCACAGGCAAAACCTAGGTCAAGCCGCAGTAAACAAGGTCAGAGCGCAAATGCCGATCCTACGGTGGACACCGGTAGTTACTGGCCGGTAACTTAGCGCCGGTTACGATACGAGCCAACCGGGTGAGTTCGTCTCGCCCCAAGACCCTCGTGTTGCCTCTAAAGAAAGGTCGCGACATGAATGCCCTGACAATCACGTTGGGCACGATTGGAGCAGTGCTCAGCCTGTTCTGTTGGGCGTCGTTCCTCGGCGGCGCATGGAGCATCGGCAAGGCCGTGACGATCGGCCAGTCCGCGCCGGACCGGTGGCGACCGTTCTTCCCGCGGTTCAAGACCATGCTCGTCGAGTTCATCGCGCATACGCGGATGAACAAGTTCCGCACCGTCGGCTGGGCGCACTGGCTGGTCATGATCGGCTTCCTGGCCGGCGCGCAGTTCTGGTTCATGGCCTACGGGCAGACCTTCGAGCCCACCTGGTCGTGGCCGTTCATCGGCGAGACCTGGTGGTTCCATCTCGGTGACGAGATCCTCGGCGTCGGCACCGTCGTCGGCATCGCGACGCTGATGATCATCCGCCAGCTGAACCACCCGCGGTTGCCCGCGCGCCTCTCCCGCTTCAGCGGCTCGAAGTTCGGTCCGGCGTACTTCGTCGAGTGGGTCGTGCTCACCGAGGGCATCGGTATGGTGCTGGTGAAGGCCGGTGTGCTGTCGCTGACCGGGCACTCCACCTGGACCGACCCGGTCACCGGCCAGCTCGCCAAGATCATCCCGCCCAACGTCACGCTGATCTCGATCTTCGCGTTCGTCAAGCTGATGTCCGGCATGGTCTGGCTGCTCGTAGTGGGCCGCAACATCACCTGGGGCGTGGCCTGGCACCGCTTCTCGGCCTTCTTCAACATCTACTTCAAGCGTGAGGCCGACGGCACCGTCGCCCTCGGCGCGGCCAAGCCGATGATGTCCAACGGCAAGGTCCTCGACATGGAGAACGTCGACCCCGATGTCGACAACCTCGGTGTCGGCCGCATGGAGGACTTCTCCTGGAAGGGCTGGCTGGACTTCTCCACCTGCACCGAGTGTGGTCGCTGCCAGTCGCAGTGCCCCGCCTGGAACACCGGTAAGCCGCTCTCGCCCAAGCTGCTGATCATGTCGCTGCGCGACCACGGTTACGCCGCTGCCCCATACCTGCTGGCCGGTGGCCGCAAGGATCCCGGTGGCGACGAGATCGGTCTGGTCGACGCCGACGGCAAGCCCGACGAGGCGAAGCTGGCCAAGATCTCCGAGGCCGCTCGCGCCGAGGCCGAGCGTCCGTTGATCGGTGGCGAGGACGTGCACGGCGTCATCGACCCCGAGGTGTTGTGGTCGTGCACCACCTGTGGTGCGTGTGTCGAGCAGTGCCCGGTCGATATCGAGCACGTCGACCACATCATCGACATGCGCCGCTACCAGGTACTGATCGAGTCGGAGTTCCCCTCCGAGCTGGCCGGTCTGTTCAAGAACCTGGAGAACAAGGGCAACCCGTGGGGCCAGAACTCCAAGGACCGCCTCAACTGGATCAAGGAAGTCGACTTCGACATCCCGGTCTTCGGTAAAGACGCCGACAGCTTCGACGGCTACGAGTACCTGTTCTGGGTCGGCTGCGCCGGCGCCTACGAAGACCGCGCCAAGAAGACCACCAAGGCCGTGGCCGAACTCCTGGCCACCGCGGGCACCAAGTTCATGGTCCTGGGCGCGGAGGAAACCTGCACCGGTGACTCGGCTCGCCGCGCGGGCAACGAGTTCTTGTTCCAGCAGCTGGCCATGCAGAACATCGAGGTCATCAACTCGGTGTTCGAGGGTGTGGAGCAGTCGCGTAAGAAGATCGTCGTGACCTGCGCGCACTGCTTCAACGCGCTCAACAACGAGTACCCGCAGGTCGGTGGCACCTACGAGGTCGTGCACCACACCCAGCTGCTCAACCGCCTCGTGCGGAACAAGAAGCTTGTTCCGGTCGCGTCGGTGTCGCAGAACATCACCTACCACGACCCCTGCTACCTGGGTCGGCACAACAAGATCTACAACGCCCCGCGTGAGTTGATGGAGGCCTCGGGTTCGACCCTGGTCGAGATGCCGCGCCACGGCGAGCGGTCGATGTGCTGTGGTGCCGGTGGCGCCCGGATGTGGATGGAAGAACAGCTCGGCAAGCGCATCAACGTCGACCGTGTCGACGAGGCGCTCTCGACCAACCCGACCAAGATCGCGACCGGTTGCCCGTTCTGCCGGGTCATGCTCAACGACGGTGTCACCGCCCGTCAGGAACAGGGCCTGGGTGAAGGTGTCGAGGTCGTCGATGTCTCGCAGCTGATGCTGGACTCGATCACCCGCATCGACCCCGCCGAACTGTCGGCGAACCTGCGCGTCGTCCAGGAACCCAAGGCCGAGCCCGAACCGGAACCGGCCCCGGTCGCCGAGGTCGCGACCGAAGCCGCGCCGAAGGCCGCGCCTGCCGGTGGTGGCCTCGGGATGAAGGGTGCCGCCAAGGCACCCGGTGGTGGTCTGGGCATGAAGGGTGCCGCGAAGGCACCCGGCGGCGGACTCGGCATGAAGGGTGCTGCCAAGGCTCCGGGCGCGAAGGCGCCTGCCGCCGAAGCCGCACCGGCCGCCGAGGCGGCTCCGGCCAAGGGTCTGGGTATGAAGGGTGGCGCCAAGGCACCCGGCGGCGGACTCGGCATGAAGGGCGGTGCGAAGGCTCCGGGTGCGAAGGCAGCCGAAGCGGCACCGGCCGCCGAGACCGCGGCTCCCGCGGCACCGGTCAAGGGTCTGGGCATGAAGGGTGGCGCCAAGGCACCCGGCGGCGGACTCGGCATGAAGGGTGGCGCGAAGGCCCCCGGCGCGAAGGCTCCGGCCGCTCCCGCCGAAGCCGCCGCTCCCGCCGAAGCCGCTCCCGCCCCGGCAGCCCCGCCGGTCAAGGGCCTCGGCCTCAAGGGTGGCGCCAAGGCTCCGGGCGCCAAGGCTCCGGGCGCCAAGGCTCCGGGCGCGAAGGCTCCGGGCGCGAAGGCTCCCGCCGCCCCGGCAGCTGCGACCGCCCCGGCAGCGGAAGCGGCCCCCGCCGCCGAAGCTCCCGCCGCGGCCCCGGTTTCGGCCCCCACCGAGACCAAGCCGACGGTGGCCGCCAAGGGTCTGGCCATGAAGTCGGGCTTCAAGCGCCCCGGCCCGAAGGCCCCCGGCGCCGCGGCCCCGGCCGCACCGGAAGCTCCGGCCGAACCGGAAGCCCCCGCGGCGGAATCGGCCCCCAAGGCCGAGCCCACCAACGGCAACGGCAACGGCACCCCGCCGGTAGCCCCGCCGACCGCCAAGCCCGGCGGCCTCGGCTTCAAGTCCGGCGCAAAGGCCCCCGGCCGCAAGAACTGACAACTGAACAAACAAAGAGGCGCGGATTCCCGGAATCCGCGCCTCTTTGCTGTCTATCCCCAGGTTGTCGCCACACACCAGCGCGCCGCTGCAATCCGGTCACGCACCAGCCGCCGCCGGAATTCGGCGGGGCGCCCTTCGCGTAGAACTCCGCGAACCTTGGGCCAGGAAACCCACTGTGACTGCCGGTTACGAGGAACCGGTGTTCGCGGTGCGCGGTGCGCGATCAGCAATCCGCGAACAAGGCCTTGGCGTATCCCGCGGATTGGTAGGCATAGTCCCAGGCCCAGCGGGCCGGTGAGAGGTGGGGTTTCGGGTCGACGAAGAGGACTTCGCCGGACCAGCACTTGCCGAGGATGTAGCGAGCGCGGGAGACGTGGGGAGTGAAGGTGACGACGATGACGCGGTCCCAGTTCGCACCGAGGCGGGCCAGCTCGCGGCCTTCGCCGAGCGTAGTGCGGGGGCTGGGGTCGAAGCAGAAGACGTCGAAGCTGTAACCGCCGTGGCAGATCCGGTTGACCATCGGGCTGTGCTCGTAGGGGTTGGAGATGAGGACGCGGGGTGCGTACCCCTCGGCTGCCAGGCGTAATCCGAGCTGTTCGCGGCCGTCGTGTGCCCCGCCGAGGACGAGAATCGCGTCGGCGCGAGCCAGCTCGTCGGTCTGCGGCCGCACATAGACCGGCCACAGCGCGACCACCGCGACCAACACCGACAATCCACCAGTGGCGAACAGCATCCGGCGCATACGCGAATGCTAGTGACCTCCACCGGTCCGGCGTAATCGTGCAATTCGCGTTCGTCCAGTCAGATATCTGGTTACGAAGACGCCGATTGCACGATTACACCGGAGCTCCCGCGAGCCGAGCGGTTCGCCGGAATGCAGGCCGACGATCCGAACCCCGCACCGACCGCCACCACATCACCGCAGGTGGAAGCCCTGTACAGCAACAACCCGATCCCGCGTTTCCCCCTGTACACCAGATGTTGCGCCCGCTCTTGCCTCGCTGACGCGGCGTAGCCACGCGCGCGGCTTACCAACAGAAGCATGCGATGCACAGTCTTCGGAACGGGGTACCTGGGGGCCACGCATGCCGCGTGTATGGCCGAGCTGGGGCACGATGTGGTCGGGGTGGATGTGGATCCCGGCAAGGTGGCCAAACTGGCCGACGGTGTGGTGCCGTTCTACGAACCGGGCCTGGACGAGGTGCTGCAACGCAACCTCGCCGCGGGCAGGCTGCGGTTCACCACCGACTACGAGGACGCGGCGGCCCACGCCGACGTGCACTTCCTCGGGGTCGGCACACCACAGAAGAAGGGCGAGTACGGCGCCGACCTGAAATACGTACACGCCGTGGTCGATACCCTCGCCCCGATGCTGGAACGCCCGGCGATGATCGTCGGCAAGTCGACGGTCCCGGTGGGAACCGCCGCGGCGCTGGGCGATCGGGCCCGCGCGGCCGCGAATGTCGACGTCGAGGTCGCCTGGAACCCGGAGTTCCTGCGTGAGGGTTTCGCCGTGCAGGACACCCTGCGCCCCGACCGCCTCGTCCTCGGCCTCGACCACAGCCGCGAACGTTCGGGCTGGGTCGAGCAGCAGATCCGCGAGATCTACGCCGACCTGATCGCCGCCGAGATCCCCTTCCTGCTGACCGACCTGGCCACCGCCGAATTGGTGAAGGTCTCCGCGAATGCCTTTCTGGCGACGAAGATCTCGTTCATCAACGCGGTGTCCGAAGTCTGCGAGGCGACCGGCGCCGACGTGACGATGCTGGCCGACGCCCTCGGCTACGACGCCCGGATCGGCCGCCGATTCCTCAATGCCGGACTGGGTTTCGGTGGCGGCTGCCTGCCCAAGGACATCCGCGCCTTCATGGCCCGCTCCGGCGAGCTGGGCGCCGACCACGCCGTGGCCTTCCTGCGCGAGGTCGACAACATCAACATGCGCCGTCGCACCAAGGTGGTCGACATGGCCGCGCGCGCCTGCGGCGGCTCGCTGCTCGGCGCGAACGTGGCGGTCCTCGGCGCCGCGTTCAAGCCGGAATCCGACGACGTGCGCGATTCGCCCGCGCTGAACGTGGCCGGGATGATCCAGCTGCACGGCGCGGTCGTCACCGTGTACGACCCGAAAGCGGTGGAGAATTCGCGCCGGGTGTTCCCGACGTTGAACTACGCCACCTCGGTCGCGGAGGCGTGCGATCGCGCCGATGTGGTGCTCGTCCTGACCGAGTGGAACGAATTCACGGCGTTGACACCGGCCGATCTGGACCCGGTGGTGCGGTCCCGTTCGATCATCGACGGCCGTAATTGCCTTGACCGCGCTACCTGGCGGGAAGCCGGGTGGGTGTACGCCGGACTCGGCACCCCGTAGAGTGGCGATCCAAGCGGGGGCTGCCGGACCATAGATCCGAGTACGCAGGCTCCGCATGTCGTGCAGTAGGAACGAGATGGGCAGCTGATGAGTGCGGTATTGGGAGTATCGGTGGGGGCCGGCACGGTGCGCCTCGCACGCCCACAGCACGGTGGCCCCCACGGGTTCGTCCCCCCGTATTCGTTCGAGCTGCACACCATTTCGATGCCGGAGCACCAGGCCGAGGAGTCCGCGGCCGAGACGATCGCCCAGGCGCTGGCCGCATCGCCCGAGGTCACCGCCACCACGGTCACCTTCCGCAGCGATCGGCAGGCCAGGGCGATCAGGGCCGCGATGGCGCGCCGCCAGCTCACCAACTATCAGCTGGTCCCCGAAGCCGTTGCCGCCGTGCACTTCGCGCACGCGACCAGCGATATGCGCGAGGTGTCCACGCTGGCGGTCTACGACCTGGGCAGTTCGGGTCTCACCGTGAGCGTGATCAACGCCCGCACCAGCGACGTATACCAATGCGAGCGGATCAGTGACATCAGCGGCGACTACCTGGATTCGCTGATCAGGGAACAGCAGATCGCCTCCGGCCGGATCGCGCATCCGGCCGATCCGGTGGGGCTGGCCGCGCTGGACGCGCTGTGCCGGGCCGCCAAGGAACAGCTGTCGAGCAACAACGCGGTGGCGCTGCCCAGTGAGCAGGGCCTGGTGCTGCTCACCCAGGAGAACTTCGAAGCGCTGATGATGCTGGCGATCGAGTCGTCGGCGCGGATGACCCGCGATGTCATCATCCGCGCGCAGCATCCGGTGCAGGCGATCATGGTGATCGGCGGCGGCGCCCGGATTCCGCTGATCGCGCGGGTATTGGAACGCACGATCGGCGTTCCGGTGATCGTGCCCGCCGAGCCGGAGACGGCACTGGCCCGCGGCGCGGCACTGCTGGCCCGTCCCGCGCAGGTGCAGCAGGCGCCGGTCGGTCCACCGGCCGCCCCGATCGGTGACGCCGAGGACGCGACCCCGGCATGGCTGACCGCACCGGCCCGCCGTCGTCCGCTCAGCGCGCTGACCAGCCGCGGCCACAACCGCCGCGAGCTGAATGCCGCCGTGCTGACGGTGAGTTCGCTGGTGGTGGTCGCCGCGATCGGACTCGGCCTCGGCTACGGGCCGGAGGTGCTCGAGCGCGGCAATTCCAGCGACGGTCCGCAGGCGGTCCCCGCGACGACCTCGCCGCGTCCCTCGATGGCCGGTCCGACCTCGGCCGCGGCGCCGACCACGGACGCGATGCACGCGACCGTGGCCGCGCCGCCCACCCGTCAGCAGGGTGCCCAGCCGACCACCTCGGCCTCGCCGACGCAGGGCCCCAACACCTTCACCGTGGTGCCGGGCCTGCCGCCGATCGTGGTGCCGACGCTGCCGCCGGTGGTGTTGCCGGGCTTCCCGCCGCCCGACCAGTAGGTCAGGTCCTGGCGTGCCTGGCACGCTGCGGCGCCACCGCGACCGGCTTGGCGCCGAACGGCCGGGCGAGCAGCACCGCGATGCCGGTGGTCAACGGCACCGACAGCGCGAGCGCGATACCGCCGACCGCGGACCGGGTGATCTCGATGGCGACGGCGTCACCGGTGAGCACGTCGGTGATGGATCGCCCGGCGACGCTGAACAGCAGCAGCAGCGGCAGTGCGCCACCGGCATAGGCGAGCACCAGGGTGTAGACCGTGCTGGCGATGTGGTCGCGACCGACGCGCATGGTGGCGGTGAAGATCTCCCGCCGCGACGCGTCCTCGTCGAGCGCGGCGAGTTCGAAGGCGGCCGAGGCCTGGGTGATGGTGACGTCGTTGAGCACGCCGAGCGAACCGATGATGAACCCGGCCAGCAGCAGTCCGGTGATGCTGACGTGCTGAAGGTAGGTGGCCACGTTGGTGTTCTGCTCTTCGGACAGGCCGGTGAGGTTGGTGACCTCCAGCGTCAACCACGACAGGAAGGCCGCCAACAGCATCGAGGCGAGCGTCCCGAGCAGCGCGGAGCTGGTCCGCAGATTCACCCCGTGCGCGAGGTAGAGCACCACGTAGAGGATCAGCGCTCCCGAGACCAGCGCGACCGGAATCGCGGGCTTGCCGTCGAGCAGCGCGGGTAGCAGGAACACGACGACGACGGCGAACGCGAAGAGCAGCCCGATCAGCGCCCTGAACCCGCGCCACCGCGCGACGACGCAGATGACGACGACGAACGCCAGCACGATCAGCAGCAACGGCAGCCCGCGAGAGTAGTCCTCGAACGCGTACAGGGTGGCGCCGCTCGGATCCTCGGCCCGCACGACCCGGATCCTGTCACCGGCTCGCAGATCGGGTTGCCCTGGCCCCGGCGCGATTTCGAACAGCGTCTTGTCTCCCTTGTCGGGCCCCGACCGCAACTCGACAATGCTCCGCTGACACGTATAGGCCCCCGTCCGCGGCGGCTCGGGCTTGTCGCTGAACACCTTGCCCTGCGAGGGACTCCCACAGGGCCCGATGTCCTGCAACACCACAGTCCCCGCCTCGGTATGCACCGCCTCCCCGGTAGCGGTCTGCATAGGCAACGGGATCTCGACGTGCTGCGCGCTGGGCCACAGAATCACCGTCGCAACCAACACCACCACCCCGATGACCGCAAGCAGCCCCACAACAACTTTCGCCGCAGTAGCACTGATAGCGATAGGCCCTGAATGATCGTGATGATGGTGGTGATGATGATCGCTCACCGGGCAGAGCTTAAAGGATCTCGTTTTCAAGAACGACCCGACGCAACCCACTACTCACGCAAGAACATGGGTAACTCACCGGGAACGGGCTACCCCGACCAAACCCCCCAACCGCCGGCCGCAAACACAAAACCTCCCCGCGCCTAGGTCTGGCCTAGATTCGCGGAGAGGCGGGTTTGTGGGGGCGGCGGAGAGCAGGGGGATGTCTCCGCCGCCCGCAGGCAGGCGCCCAGGGGGGTAGGCGCGCGTACCTGAGGCTCTCGGTTGTCCAGGGGGGGTAGACAACCGGGCCGGGCGCCGAAGCGCCGAGGACCACTGTACACAAAAGCTGGACTTTTGCACTAGTAGATCTCTAAAAACTCCAAGATTCCGAACCCCGAGTCTGTTTTGGTCCCCCTATCTAGATGACCAGGTTGCCCAGCCCCTACGAAACTCACAGGTCAAGACCCTGACAGGTGAGCACTCACTGCCGGTAACTGGACAAGAAATTGCCGAATCGCTCGATCGCCACCGCCAGATCCCGCGCCCACGGCAGCGTCACGATCCGCAGATGATCGGTGTCGGGCCAGTTGAACCCGGTGCCCTGCACCATCAAGATCTTCTCCTGCAGCAGCAGATCCAGCACGAGCTTTCCATCGTCGTGGATCTCGTGCACGTTGGGATCCAGACGCGGGAACGCGTACAGCGCGCCACGCGGCTTCACACACGACACACCCGGGATCATGTTGAGCCGCTCCCACGCCACATCGCGCTGCTCGAGCAGCCGCCCACCGGGCAGGATCAGGTCCTCGATGCTCTGATGCCCGCCGAGCGCCACCTGAATGGCGTGCTGCGCGGGCACGTTCGGGCACAGCCGCGACGAGGCAAGCAGGTCGATGCCCTCGAGGAAACCGGCGGCGTGTTCTTTCGGTCCGGTGATCGCGAGCCAGCCCGACCGGTACCCGGCCACCCGATACGCCTTGGACAGGCCGTTGAACGTCAGGCACAGCAGGTCGGGCGCGAGCGAGGCCAGCGAGACGTGCTTGGCGTCGTCGTAGAGGATCTTGTCGTAGATCTCGTCGGCCAGCAGCAGCAACCGATGCTTGCGCGCCAGGTCCACGATCTGCTGCAGCACCTCCGCCGAGTACACCGCGCCCGTCGGATTGTTCGGGTTGATCACCAGCAGAGCCTTGGTCTTGTCGGTGATCTTGGCTTCGATATCGGCGATATCGGGCTGCCAGCCGTTCGACTCGTCACACAGGTAGTGCACCGGGGTACCGCCTGCGAGGCTGGTCATGGCCGTCCACAGCGGGTAGTCCGGCGCCGGGATCAGCACCTCGTCGCCGTTGTCGAGCAGCGCCTGCATGGTGACGGTGATCAGCTCGGAGACGCCGTTGCCCAGGTAGACGTCGTCCACGTCGAGCTCGGGGAACCCGGGCACCAGCTCATACCTGGTGACGATCGCGCGCCGGGCCGACAGGATGCCCTTGGACTCGGAGTACCCCTGCGCGTACGGCAGCGCCGCGATCATGTCGCGCATGATCACATCGGGCGCCTCGAACCCGAACGGCGCCGGATTGCCGATGTTCAGCTTGAGAATGCGATGACCCTCGGCCTCCAGGCGTGCCGCCTGTGCGTGTACCGGCCCACGGATCTCGTAGACCACGTCCTGCAGCTTCTTCGACTGCTCGAGGACGCGCGGCGGCACATGCGGGATTTGAGGACTCACCCGGTCCATGGTGCCATCCGCCGCAAACCGGTTTTCGCGGCACCGCCCCTCATCTGCCTGGTGGCAGGCCCGCGGCGGCGGTGGCGCCGCAGAATTCCTCGATCCGCTCGTCGAGCTGGCGCGCCTCGAAGGCATCGCGGTAGGCGGGCGCGGCGATGCGGCGCCGGACGCCGACCAGCCGCTCGCCGAGCTGGGCGATGCGGCGATCCTCGGGCAACCCGAGGACAGGGCGCAGGGCGTCGGCGGCGCCGTCGATGCTGCCGTTGATGAGGTGGGCCGCGGCGTTGTCGACCCGGGCCAGGGATTCCGCGCCGTAGGAGCGTTGCAGCGCGGGGCCGGTCGAGTACAGCGTGATGGCGCGTTCGGTGGCGGCCAGCGCCTGTTCGGCCCGGCCGAGCTGGATGCAGGTGGCGCCCGCGTAGTAGGCGGCCTTCGGCGCGCCGAAGCCGAACACGCCGCCGATCTCGTCGTGCAGTTCGTCGCGCCGGTCGCTCACCACGGCCTCGGCCGCGCGCAGGCAACGGTCGGTCTCGGTGTCGCTGCCGAGCCGCGCCCACACCCTGGCCTCGATATTGAGCAGCCGCACCTTGGCCAGCCCCAGGCCTGCGAATTCCTGTCCGCTGCGCGCCAATTGGACGGCGTTGCGCGGCCGGTCCGACCAGTTCTCGATGAGGGCGTGCATGCCCCTGGTCCACGCGCGTAAGCCGTTGTGGCCGCTGAGTTCCGCGTAAGCCCAAGCGGCCCTGATCTGTTCGCCCGCGGCGTCGAGGTAGCCGAGGTCGGTGCTCGCGTTGGCCATCAGACCCGACAGTGTGCCCGCGAGCAGGTAGAGGTGACTGGTGTCGACCGGCTTCTGCTGCCCGTCGAGTAGTCGGTACACCCGGCGCCGCACCCGCAGCATCTCCACCATCATCGGCGCCGGCGCGGCGTGCACGTATTCGTTGGCGATGCGCCGGACGTCGGCGTCGAGCTGGGCCAGCGTCGTCGCGCCGACATTGGTGCTCTCCGCGGCGGCCGCGTGCTCGCTGGCCTCGTGCGCAGCCGCCATGATCAACTCCCTCTCCGACATCATCTCGGGCACAGCGCTTTTGACCGCACCGGCGTCGACGAAGGCGAGCAGGTCGGCGTCGGCGCCGGTGGGCGCCAAAAGAGTAGAGAAACGTGCGCGGACCACGTCGTCGGAGCGAGCCAGCGACGTGTCGAGCGCGGCTTGATTCACCGGCCGCGGGCGCACGCGCTCGCCACCGGCCTCCCACTTCGACACCAGCCGTTCGTGCACGCCGAGATGAGCCGCGAACTCCCGGATGCTCATTCGTTTGGCATCGCGAAGAGCTCTGGCCTCTCTGCCTGTCCACTCCCCGACCACGGCGTCACCTTTCGAGACGGACAACTGACTCCAGAGTACGAGTGCGACAGTGAGACACGCCACAGCTTCGCGGAATCGGTTGCCTGAGGCAGTGAAAGGGCGGTGCGGGGCAGTGGTCGCGAGCGCGCGCACCCGGGATCCTTGGAAGGGTGGAAGCCAGAACTGTCGATGACTGGGTGTCTTGCTACCAGCGCGAATTCGGGCTACCCGTTCGCGAGCGCGGTGGCTTCGTGATGCTGCCGATTACCGATCGGCTCTGCGTGGTGCACCTGCCGACCACGCGAGCCGAGTTGGTGCTGGCGGCGCTACGGGAGCAACGCAGGGCCGGGCCGGTGCTGGCCAGGCAGATCCGCTGGAGCCTGCTCGCCGACCCCGACGCCAGGCCGCCTGACGACGTGGCCACCGAACTGCGCGGCCTCGATATCGACGTCCCCGGCATCGGCAGCGCGGTCATGCTGCCGACCAGCCTGGGCCGATGGAGCCGCGAGGGCTGTCACTGGGTGCGCCCGCCCAGCGGCGACGACGTGTTACCGCCGCTGTCGCTGGTGCTGCACCTGGCCCTGTCGCTGACCTCTCAGCGGGTCTCGACGGCGTCGAGCGAGGCGGGCGGCAAGGGGAAGTTGAGGTACGACCGCGACGGTGTCGGCCCGCGCTGCCCCTGATACTTCGAGCCGGCCGCCGCGCTGCCGTACGGGTGCTCGGCCGGACTGGTCAGCCGGATCAGGCACAGCTGCCCGATCTTCATCCCCGGCCACAGCGTGATGGGCAGGTTCGCCACATTCGACAGTTCCAGGGTGATGTGCCCGCTGAAGCCTGGGTCGATGAACCCCGCCGTCGAGTGGGTGAGCAGCCCGAGCCTGCCCAGGCTCGACTTACCCTCGAGCCGCCCGGCCAGGTCGTCGGGCAGCGAGCACACCTCGAGCGTCGACCCGAGCACGAACTCCCCAGGGTGCAGCACGAACGGCTCACCCGGCTTCGGCTCGACCAGACTGGTCAGCTCGTCCTGCTGCATGGCCGGATCGATGTGGGTGTAACGACTGTTGTCGAACACCCGGAACAGCCCGTCGAGCCGCACATCGATGCTCGACGGCTGCACCATCGACTCCAGCATCGGTTCGACACCGAGCCGCCCAGCGGCGATCTCGGCCCGGATGTCACGATCGGAGAGCAGCACGCGCCCAGTTTAAGCAGCCGACACCGCAGGTAGACCGCCCGCACCCCGCGAAGGGCCGGCCCGGCGGGTTCGCCCGTCCCCGGCCGAGGGGCGATCGACATGCACCGGCTCGCCCCTCGGGTCCGTGGTTCGCCGAATCCGGCGCGCCGCTCGCGGCTACTGCGTCGGCTGCACGATGCCGGTAGGTCCGACCGGCGGCTTCGGTGTCGGCGGCTTCGCGGTGGGCTGCACGATGCCGGTGGGTCCGACCGGCGGCGGCTGCTGTGTGGTCGGGTTCACGATGCCGGTGGGCCCGGGCGGTACCGCGGTGGTGGGTTCGACCGGCGGTGGCACGGTCTGGCCCCCGTCCTGCGCCGGCGTGGTCGGATGCTGATGTCCCGGGTCACCGTGGCCTGGGTCCTGCTCAACCGGACTGGTGGTCGTGGTGGTTGTGGTGGTTGTGGTGCCGGTATCGGACCCGGAATCATCGGAGCACCCCGCTCCGAGCATCGTCAACGCCGCGATCACCGAAACGAACAGAACCCGCTTCATTCGTCAGCCTTTCGTAATCCCAGCCCGACGGCCCGGCTGACACCGAGCCGAAATATCGAGCCGGAGAACCTGTTACGCCGTACCACACGGCGCGACCGGGTGCCCGCAAGCCAACGCTTGCCTACTGTGCAGAACCCGTCGACGAACTGTAAAACGCGCGAACGCCGATCCGGCCCGTAATCGGCCGATGCCCACCCCCCTTACGGCACGGCGGCCACTCCGGCGGCGCCGTCATCGCCCACCTCCACGTCGGCGACCGCGCGATCGGCCAGGCCACCGCCGTCCTGACCTGGCCGTCGCCACCCTTACCGTGACAGTCCTCTACTGCTACTCCGAGGGTGTCCGATCAAGAGTTGACCGGCACACGAGCCGGTCTGATAGAGTCGCGAACGCGCTCGATGAACGCACGCCGATGTAGTTCAATGGTAGAACTTCTGCTTCCCAAGCAGACAGCGCGGGTTCGATTCCCGTCATCGGCTCTTCCGCCTCCCCGCGTATTTAGGCCAGACCTAGGCGCGGGGAGTTTTTGTGCGCGGCCGGCGGTGGGGTGGCTGGTTTCTGTAGCCCGTGCCCGGTGAGTTACCCATGTTCTTGCGCAATCAGGCGGCCGGGGTCAGCCTGTGTGCAAAGTGCGGAATTTGCTGGCGTGGAAGACGAGTGGGTCCAGGTCTTCGCGGGCGGCTATGCGATTGACGCGCAGGAGGACGACGAGGTGGTCGCCCGCGGGGACGTGGGTTTCCGGGACGCCTTCGATCCAGGCGGTGGCGCCGTCGATGAAGACCGCTTCGCCGGTGCCGCGGTGCAGGGCGGTTTCGCGGAAGCGGTCGCCGTTGCGGGCGCCGAGGGCCCTGGCGGCTGCCTGTTGGTCGGTGCCGAGGAGGCTGAGGCCGAGGTGGCCCGCGGCGGCCAGCTTGGGCCAGGTCGACGAGGAGTTCTGCACGCAGAACGAGACCAGCGGTGGGTCGAGCGAGACGGGGACGAAGGTGCTCACCGCCAAACCGTGTGGGGTGCCGTCGATCTCGGCGCACACCGCGACGACGCCGCTGGGGAAGTTGGCGAAGGCGCGGCGCAGGCCGTTGCCGTCGGCGGGAAAGTCCAAGAGTTCATGCATGATTCGTTGCCTCCACGGGCCTGTCGGTCAGTGCCGCGACGACGGGTGCCCAGCGCTGCGCGTACGCCTCGATGACGCCGTCCTCGGCGAAGCTGCGGTCGGCGAGGTAGAGCCCGGGCAGTGCCGCGGTCCCGCCGAGCTCCACCAGCACCGGCTTGAGCAGCAGGTCCGGTGCGAGTGCGTGCGCCGGCCCCGCACCGAGCATCACCGGCACGGTGAGCACCCCGGCGAGCCCGGTGCCACCGTCGAACTGCTCGAGGAACAGCTTCAGCAGTCCGGTGTAGGTGGCTTTGAAGGTCGGACTGGCGAAAATCACCAGCTCCGAAGCGGATACGGTGCGCGCGGCACTCACCACCGCTGGATCGCCCCACCCGAGCAACCCTGGCCCGAGGGTCACGAGGTCGATCACCTCCGGCTCGGCGGCGGGGCGCAGCGCCCGCGCGACGCGCACAGCCGCGTCCAGGGTGCGCGACGCCGGTTTCGGATTTCCGACGACAACGGTCACTGTCACGGGGATGTCCTCACTCTCTTATCGACCGGTGCTCAGATGACGCCGTGTAGCGGCGGCGGACGGTCCTGCAACACCGCGCGCCCGATGTGCTGGTACTTCCAGCGGACCGGGTCGTGCAGGGTGTGGGTGCGCGCATTGCGCCAGTAGTGGTCCAGTTGGTGCGCGGCCACGGCGCTGCGCGTTCCGCCCACCTCGAAGATCGCCGCCGACACTTCGTTCGCAGCTCGATCGGCGAGTATCTTCGCCGTCGCAACCGCGATCGAGGCCTGCGCGGCGTCATGACCCGGGCCCGGCGCCGCACCGGTCAGCCTCGCCGGTCCTAGCGCCCCGTCGGTCGGCCCTGCCGAATTTCGCGCCCCATCGGCCAGTCCCGCCGAACCTCGCCCCCCATCGGTCTCTTTCACCCGGCCCTGCGCCGCATTGCTCAGTCCCGGCGGACCTTGCGCCCCATCGGCCGCTCTCGCCGGGCGCACCGCCTCGTCGACCGCCGCACCGGCCACAAAGAGCGACGATTCCGCCGCCGCGACCGACACGGCCAGTTCCCCGAACCGCTGCACGACCAGCGGATCGTCGACAGCATGCGCGACCTCCGCCTCGAACCACGGCCTGCTCCGCGTGCGCACGAACTCGGCGCCCGCTTCGAGCGCACCACGCGCGATACCCGCGTCGATGGCGGCGTGCAGCAGCTGCGCGAAAGCCCCATATCCGGTCGGCGCTTGCACCGCGGCAGCCCGGGCAACCAGCTGCTCCCGACCCACCTGAACCCGATCGAACTCGACGGTGCCACTGCCGGTGGTGCGCTGCCCCAAAGCATCCCAGTCGTCGACGATGCGAACACCTGGTTCCAGTGCGGCGACAAAAGCCACGTACTCGCCTGGCGCCAGGCCCGAAACATCCTGCGGGTCATCGAGTCTGGTCAGTACGGCAAGGACATCGGCGAACAGCGATCCAGTGCAGTAGTACTTCGTCCCCTCGACGAGGAACCCCCCGTCACCCGGACGCAATGTCGTCGCGATCTCGGCGACACTCGCCCCACCCCGCTCGGACTGCGCGTTCGCGATCCGCGCACCCGCGAGCACCCGCCCGAAATACTCCCGCTGCTGCGCGGGACTTCCCGCCAGCCGCAACAGGTTCAGATACACGAAGTGACTGTGCGGCACCTGCGCGATATTGGGATCGGCCGCCGCCAGAGTCCGGAAGACCTCGGCGACCACACTCGGCGGCAGATCAGCACCACCGAAGGCCGCGGGCACCGTGATCGCCAGCAGCCCACTGGCCGAGAGCTGGTCCAGCTCCTCGTGCGGCAGCCGGCGCGCGTGATCGCGTTCGGCCGCGCCCCTGGCGAATTCATCGGCGAGTTCGGCGGCGATCGCCAATGCCTGTGCGGCCGTGGCGATCCGCTCGGCGGTCACCACCGTCATCGGCGTCCCGCCGCGACCGGGGTCGCGGCGGCCTCCAGTTCACGTACCAGCGGCAGCACCTTCGCGCCGAAGTACTCGATCTCCTCCTGGAAGTGCAGGAACCCGGCCAGGATCAGGTCGACGCCGAGTGCCCGGTACGCCACGATCCGCTCGGCGATCTGCTCCGGCGTGCCGATCAGGCCGGTGCGGAAACCGTCGTTGTACTGGACCAGATCCTCGAAGGTCGAGTCGGCCCACATGCCCTTGCGATCCGCGGTCGACGCACCCGCCTGCTGCACCGCGTCCCGGAATCCCTGCACCGCAGGCTTGTTCGCCTTCTCGACGATCTCGCGCAGGGTGTCGCGGGCTTCCTGCTCGGTGTCGCGCGCGATGATGAACCCGTTGAGCCCGAACTTCACCTCGCGATCGTTGGCCCTGGCGACCTCGCGCAGATCGTCCAATTGCTCGGTGACCCCGTCGAAGTCCTTGCCGTTGGAGAAGTACCAGTCGGCGTAGCGGCCGCCGTTGCGCCGGGCCGCGGTGGAGTTACCACCTTGGAACAGTTCGGGATTCGGTCGCTCGGGGGTATTGAGCGGCTTGGGCTTGAGGGTGAAATCGCGGATCCGGTAGAAGTCGCCGCCGTAGTTCACCGCGTCCTCGGTCCAGATCTTGCGGATCACCTCGAGGAATTCGGCGCTGCGCCGGTAGCGCTCGTCGTGCTCGAGCCACGGCTCGCCCAGCGCCTGGAACTCGCCGGCGAACCACCCGGACACGACATTGATCGCGAACCGGCCACCGGACAGATGGTCGGCCGTCGCCCCGAACTTCGCCAGCACAGCCGGATGCCACAGCCCCGGATGCACGGCCGCGATCACCTTGAGCCGCTCGGTCGCCCCGAGCAGCGCGAGGCTGAACGAGGTCGACTCGTGCTGGAACTCGGCGCCGTAGGACGCGGTGTAGCGGACCTGCGAGAGCGCGTAGTCGAAACCGTTGCGCTCCGCGGTCTGCGCGAGCTTGCGGTTGTACTCGAAATCCCAGCCGGTCCGCTGCTCGATATCGCTGGTCACGAGCCCACCGCTGACATTGGGGACCCAGTACGCGAACGAGACCTGATCGGCGATTCTCTCCGTGGTCATGATGGCTCCTCCTCGTCGACGGCGCTTTCAGTGCAACACCGGCGAGGTGAGCCCGACGAGAGTTTGAATCGGCGCGATCGATACGCGCGAGCCTCAGCTACCCAAACGCACGCAGTCCGCGGCGATCTTCGACTGGGCGGCGCTCACCTTGGCCGCGTCGTCCTCACCGAGCAGTTTCGCCGGATCACCGGACTGCGAGTTGGACACCATCACCCGCAACCCATCCTGCGACATCCCCGAGTCGAGGAAGACCTTGGCCGCGCAGTCGGCGAGCTCGGGGTTCTTGAGCCCCTTGTCCTGCAACGACTTCGACAGTTGCTCCTGGGTGACCGCGGGCGCGTCGTCGCCACTTCCGCACGCAGCAAGCATCGGCGCGGCGATCAGCGCCGCGGCGATCAGACAGATTCGCACTACTCGAGTCCTCTCGATCGACGCGCATCGGCCGATGCGCAGCCGTGGAGGATCATGCCGCACCACCGTCCCCATGGCCACACCGAACCACCGCACATAACTGACTCGCGAGTAAGATAACCCCATGGGAGACCACATCACCACACGCTTCGAGAGCGACCGCGCATATATCACCTTGAATCGGCCCGGCAAACACAATGGGCTCACACTGGAAATGCTGCGCGATCTTGTCGCCGCGGCCCGAAAAGTGGCCGAGCACAAAGAAACCCGGGTCGTCATCGTGAGCGGTAACGGGCCGAGTTTCAGTAGCGGACTCGATATCGCGGCCGCCACCCGCGATCCTCTGGCTATCGTCCGCGAATTCCTGCCGCGACCGTGGCGCGGCACCAACACATTCCAGGAAGCCTGCTGGGCTTGGCGACGCCTGGACGTTCCGGTGATCGCCGCGGTGCACGGACGCTGTTTCGGCGGCGGATTGCAGCTCGCGCTCGCCGCAGATTTCCGTATCGCCGCGCCGACAGCGGAATTCTCGGTCATGGAAGCCGCGCACGGCCTGATCCCGGACATGTCGGGCGCCGTCTCGTTGTCCCAGCTCATCGGCATCGACCAGGCCCTGCTGCTGACCATGACCGCCGACCCCGTCGACGCCGCGCACGCTCGGAAAATCGGCCTGATCACCGACATCGCGGACGACCCACAGGCGGCGGCGGAAATCCTCGCCGACCGGATCACCGCCCGCGATCCGCGCGCGGTCGCCGCGGCCAAGCGCCTTTTCGACCGCTCCTGGCAGCGGAACTCCCGCGCGACCTTCGCCGCCGAGCGCGCGGCCCAGGTGCCATTGCTGCTGCGTAAGGCACTGACTCGTAGCTAGCGCCAGGCAATTGGACAATTGTTCATGCCGACTCACGAATCGAGGTAGCCCACTCCACTCCGATTGACTGTTAACATCGCTGCGATTCATCCATCAGCCGGAATGTGGTCCGCGGCACAGTTGAAGCTGGCGCCTCCCCCATTTCGGCGTGACCTGGAGGCGCCGACGATCGTGCACAAGACCGGTCCCATCTTGCTGGCCGCACTGGCGGGTGCCACGGCCTTGCTGGTGAGCGGAGCGACGCCAGCCGTGGCGAACCCGAACGCGATCAACCCGATTCCCGTCCTCAACGGCACCCACGGCTTGCCCGCGCTGTACGGGCGCACGCAAGCCGTCTTCCAGGTCACGGGCATGGCGAGCCCGAACAACACCCAGAACTACAACGTCCTCGGCACCGACCTCGGCATCATGTGGGACAACGGCCGCGGCGAGATGCTGACCGCCTTCGGCGACACCGCCGGGATCGGCTTCCCGAACCTGCTGGCGGGCAGCACCTGGGCGTGGCGGTCCAACATCCTGGTCCGCAGCCACACCAAGGACCCGTCGGGCGGCATCTTCTTCGACACTGTCGTGCGCGATGTCATCGGCCAGGCGCGCGATCTCATCCCCAGCCCGAAGATCCCGTTCCTGGAGATCAGCCGCATCCCGACCGCGGGCATCTCCGCCAACGGCGTGCAGTACCTGTCGCTGATGTCGGTGAAGACCTGGGACGCGCCGGGCGAGTGGACGACGAGCTACTCGGGCCTGGCCGCCTCGGCCGACAACGGCGAGACCTGGGCCGATCTCACCCACACCCGCCGCCCCGACGAGGGCGGTAACGCCAACTTCCAGATGAACGCCTTCCTCAAGGACGGCGGCTTCGTCTACGAGTACGGCACCCGCTCGGGCCGCAACAACGACGCGTTCATCGCGCGCGTCCCGGAAGCCGCGATCGAGAACCTCGGCGCCTACGAGTACTGGGACGGCAGCGGCTGGAAGCTCAACGACGTGAACGCGGCGGCCCCCATCATGGGCGGCGTCGGCGAGCTGTCGGTGATGTACAACGAGTACCTCGGCCAGTTCATCTCCCTGACCACCGACCCGTTCAACTCCGTGGTGATGCGCCGCGCGCCCTCCCCGGCGGGCCCGTGGAGCGCCCCCGAGGTCCTGATCGACGCCCGCGAACTCCCCACCGCCTACGCCCCGTCGATCTTCCCGTACCAAACCGGCCGCGACCTCTACTTCATGACGACCATCCACACCCAGTACAACGTCGTCCTGATGCGTACCCAGCTGTAGCGTCGCCCCCATACACTGCAAGGCATGGACGCGGCGGAGTGGGATCAGCGCTATGCCCACAGTGAATTGATCTGGGGCGCACCGCCGAACAGCACGGTGGTCGAATACGTCTACGGCCTCGATCGCCGCGTCCCCCTCCTGCCCGACGAAACCGGTGGCACCCCGCCTCCGCTGCCACGCGCACTCGACCTGGCCTGCGGCGAGGGCCGCCACGCGCTCTGGCTGGCCACCCACGGCTGGCACGTCGACGCCGTCGACTTCTCCCAGGTGGGCATCGACAAGGGCAGAACGGTGGCGGCGCGCCTGTCCCGCTCGGTCCGCTCCCGGGTGAACTGGCACTGCGCCGACATCACCGATCTCACCGCAGCCGGGATCACCGGCCCGTACGAGCTGATCCTGATGGTGTTCGTGCACCTGCCCGCCGAGCGGCGCGGCGCCCTGCTGCGCGAACTCGCCGCCATGATCTCCCCCGGCGGCATGCTCCTGGTCCTCGGCCACGACACCCGCAACCTCACCCAGGGTTACGGCGGCCCGCAGGACCCGGCGATCCTGTTCACGCCCGAGGACATCCGGGCCGAACTCGGCGCGGCGGGCGACCATCTCACGATTCGCATCGCCGACGCCGTCCTGCGCCCGACCGAGGGTCCCGACGCGATCGACGCCCTGGTGGTCGCCGAACGCGACCTACCGGAATCAGGCGAAGCGTCCGCGTAGCTGTTCGGCGAATTCGCGCGCCGAGGTCAGGTCGTCGGCGCTGGGCCGCCCCTTGTTCAGCCCGCCGACAAGCCCGAGCGGTCCCATCGTGTCGAGCCCGCGGCAGGCGAAGCCACCGACCACCTCGAACCCCTTGCCGGCGAGCTGGTCGCCGAGATTGCGCAGGTAGGGGCGAAATCCCGGCTCGGGCAGCCCGCTGGTGGCGAAGACGAACGCCTCCTGGCCCGCGCCGGCGGGCAGCCCGTCGACGAACTCGCGCAGCCGCGCGTCGAGTGCCATCCAGTACACCCCCGAGCCGAAGCCGACCAGGTCGTACGCGGCGAGCTCGGCCGGGCTGATCTCCGCCGGGTCGACCACCCGCGCGTCCAGCACCGACCCGATGGTGTCGGCGACCTTCCTGGTGTTGCCGTGCGACTTGGACGTGCACACGATGAGCGCTTTCATGGTGCCCCCTGCCTCTTCGACGAAGCTGTCCGCCGAAGCCTAACGCCAGCGGGCGAACCAGGGTTCCACTGTCGCCGCGATCACGTCGAATCCGGTCCGGAACGAATGCGCCTGCTTCGGAATCACTGTCACCTCGGCCGCGTCGGCGGCATCGGGCACCCCGAACGGGTCGCTGCCACCGTTGATCACCACGACCTCGATATCACCTGGCGCGAGCAGTTCCTCGCGCCTGCTCTTCTCCGGTTTCCCGGGCGGATGCAGCGGGAAAGACAGCGCGATCACCCCGCGCGCGCCCACCGCTACGGCCGTCCGGCACGCCACCCTGGCCCCGTTGCTGCGACCCCCCTGAACAACCGGCACCCCGGCAAACCGATCACGCAACGCGGCGACGATCTCGAGCCACGCCTCGTCCTGCTTGTCCGCCGAGCCCGGCGCCCGCCGCCCGGCAACCCGGTACGGCTGCACGACCCGAGCGACCATTCCACCGGCTGCGATCGCCGAATCCCTCACCGCCAGAATGTCTTTCGCGTCGACACCGCCACCGGCCCCGTGCGTGATCACCAACAGGAAGGCCGGCTCGGCGACCTCGTCGAGCTCGATCTCGGCGGGCCCGGCACTCGTCTCGATGCGCACACCTCACGGTAGCCCCGCCGCCGCGGCGAGCAACATCTCCGCGCTCGCGCGTGTTTTTCACGTCACATTGCTCCCAGCCCCTTTGCCGAGACGATTACCCACCGGTAATATGGTCGGTAAGTTACCCGCGAGTAGCATGCGGAAAACCGGCAAGGCTACCCGGTGGACGTCAGACGGGCGGGAACGGCGCACAACCGACCGCACCAGACTCAATGGAGAGTGAGTACTCACATGGGCCACTACAAGGCTAACGTTCGCGACCTCGAGTTCAACCTCTTCGAGGTCCTCGGCATCGACAAGCTGCTCGATGCCGGCACCTTCGGTGACCTGGACACCGACACCGTCAAGGAGATGCTCTCCGAGGTTCGTCGCCTGGCCGAGGGCCCGCTGGCCGAGTCGTTCGCCGACGCGGACCGCAACCCGCCCACCTTCGACCCGAACACCCACGCGGTCACCCTGCCCGAGTCCTTCAAGAAGTCCTACAAGGCGCTCGAAGAGGGCGAGTGGGCCAAGGTCGGCGTCGTCGAGGAGCTCGGCGGCCTGAGTGCCCCGTCCGCCATCACCTGGGCCCTGTCGGAGATGGTGCTCGGCGCCAACCCGCCCATCCAGATGTACGCCGCGGGCGCCGGCTTCGCCCAGGTCTTCTTCAACAACGGCACCGACGAGCAGAAGCAGTGGGCCGCCAAGATCGCCGACCGCAACTGGGGCGCCACCATGGTGCTGACCGAGCCGGATGCCGGCTCCGACGTCGGCGCGGGCCGCACCAAGGCGATCAAGCAGGAAGACGGCTCGTGGCACATCGAGGGCGTCAAGCGCTTCATCACCTCGGGTGACTCCGACGACCTGTTCGAGAACATCATGCACCTGGTGCTGGCTCGCCCCGAGGGCGCGGGCCCTGGCACCAAGGGTCTGTCGCTGTTCTACGTGCCGAAGGTCCACTTCGACTTCGACACCGAGACCTACGGTGACCGCAACGGCGTGTTCGTCACCAACGTCGAGCACAAGATGGGCATCAAGGCCTCGGCCACCTGTGAGGTCACCTTCGGCGGCCACGGCGTTCCCGCCAAGGGCTGGCTCGTCGGCGAGATCCACAACGGCATCGCGCAGATGTTCGACGTCATCGAGAACGCGCGCATGATGGTCGGCACCAAGGCCATCGCGACCCTGTCGACCGGTTACCTGAACGCGCTGGAGTACGCCAAGACCCGCGTCCAGGGTGCCGACCTGACCCAGATGACCGACAAGGCCGCGCCCCGCGTGAGCATCACCCACCACCCGGACGTGCGTCGTTCGCTGGCCATGCAGAAGGCGTACGCCGAGGGCCTGCGCGCGATCTACCTCTACACCGCCGCCCACCAGACCGAAGAGATCGCCCTCGCGGTCTCGGGTGCCGACAAGGACGTCGCGTTCCGCGTGAACGACCTGCTGCTCCCGATCGTCAAGGGTGTCGGCTCCGAGCGCGCCTACCAGTACCTGACCGACTCGCTGCAGACCTTCGGTGGCTCCGGCTTCCTGCAGGACTACCCGATCGAGCAGTACATCCGCGACGCGAAGATCGACTCGCTGTACGAGGGCACCACCGCCATCCAGGCGCAGGACTTCTTCTTCCGCAAGATCGCGCGTGACCGCGGTGTCGCCCTGGCCCACGTGGCGGGCCAGATCCAGAAGTTCCTGGAGTCCGACTCCGCCAACGAGCGCCTCAAGGGCGAGCGCAAGCTGCTCGCCACCGCGCTCGAGGACGTCCAGACCATGGCCGCCACCCTGACCGGCCACCTGATGGGCGCCCAGGAGCAGCCGACCGAGCTGTACAAGGTCGGCCTCGGTTCCGTCCGCTTCCTGATGTCGGTCGGCGACCTGTTCATCGGCTGGCAGCTGCTGCAGCAGGCCGAGATCGCCCTCGCCGCCCTCGACAACGGCGCCACCGGCTCCGACGTCGCCTTCTACACCGGCAAGGTCGCCTCCGCGCAGTTCTTCGCCCGCAACGTCCTGCCCGAGCTGACCGCCACCCGCGCGATCCTGGCCAACCTGGACAACGACATCATGGACCTCGACGAAGCCGCCTTCTGATCCATTGATGGCCTAACCATCGCAGCGAAGGGCTCGGAGTCTTCGGACTCCGAGCCCTTCGCTGTATCTGCGCAGGTCAAGATTCGGTTTCGTCTTGGCGAACAGCCTCTGTAGACTCGCCATCACCTGTAGGGTGATGAAGGGGGAACGGAGTGCGACTCGAGTTCGCGAAAGCCGAGCTTCGCTCCCTCTGGGAAGTGGACAAGTTCCGGATCAACGGGCTGGACCCGGAGGCTGTCATCGCCTACCGGAAGAAGGTTCAGCTACTCCAGGCAGCCTCGAGCGAGATCGAACTTCGAAACTTCCGCTCACTGAATCTGGAGAAGCTGAAAGGCGATCGGCAGGGGCACTACTCGATCAGACTGACCCGAAAATGGCGCCTGATCCTACAGTTCAAGACCGATGACGAGGGACGCGCAGTAGTGATCCTCGAACTGTGCGACTACCACTGATCTGCCGTGAGGGGAGGCCTGAGAAATGAATGAAGATGCCGGGCTGCCTGCGCAGGCGTTTCCGGCTGGCGAATACCTCCGGGACGAGATCGAGGCACGCGGCTGGACCGTCGCCGAGTTCGCCCAGATTCTGGGTAGGCCGACGCAGGCTGTTTCCGAGATCCTCAACGGGCACAAGGAGATCACTGCGGAGACTGCGATGGAAATCGCGGCAGCGACCGATACGGAAGCTGCCACGTGGCTACGGCTGCAGAACATCTACCGCTTGTGGACGCTGTCTCGCACCGCAGGGTCGGAGCGAACAGCCGTGGTTTCGAGGCGTGCCCGTCTCGCACAACTCGTGCCGATGCCCGAACTTCGGCAACGAGGGATCGTCCCCACCGGCGCGGGAATCGATGAGGAGGAAGCCGCGGTCTGCGAATTTCTGGGCATAGACGACCCGTTGTCGATGCCGGTCATCGAGTTCGCGGCACGACGATCCGACGAGGGCAGGCCGATTTCACCGGCGCAGTTGGCTTGGATCTCGTGCGTTCGGCGCACCGTCCGGCTGAATCCGTCGGAGGTAGCTTCGCTGGGAGATACTCGGAAACTCGCGGGCGAAGTCGTCCGGCGCGCTCGCGTACCTTCCGCACTCGCCAGCTTGCCTGACCTGTTCCGACAGTATGGAATTCGATTGGTCTACGTAGCGCCTTTCAAGTCGGGAAAGATCGACGGCGGCGCCTATCTGGACAAGTCGGGGGCGCCGGTAGTCGCACTATCCGGCCGCATTCAGCGCATCGACAGTGTCGTGTTCACACTGCTGCACGAACTTGCCCACGTGCACTTGGGACATCTGGCCAGTGGCATCGCCTTGGACTCGGACGTGTGCACCGCCACTCAGAACGAAACCGAACACGCAGCAGACAAGCTCGCCATGGAATGGGCACTGCCCGGCAGACTTGAGTTCTCCACACCGATTTCCAAACGCGCGGTCACCGCCCGCGCGGCATCCATGGGTGTACACCCGGGGCTCATCGTCGGCAGGCTTCAGTACCAGGGCAGACTGCCCTGGTCGCACCTACGAGACCTGACCCCCAACGTCAGGAGCTATCTGAGCGCCTGGGTGTGACGTTTCGAAGGCCAGGTCCCGAACCCGGCGTACCCTGGGAATTGCCGTCGGTCGGGGTGAGGCTCGGGGGTTGTGATGGGTGAAAATACTGCGCTCAGTGTGTATTTGCGCGAGCGACGGATGGCGGCGGGTCTGGCGCGCACCGAGCTCGCGGTGCGGGCGCAGATGGCGCCGCTGCTGATCAGTCAGATCGAGTCGGGCGCGCTGGTGCCGAATCCCGCTATGTTGCAGCGGCTTTTCGACTCGCTTGATGTGCCGCACTGGTATCGCAAGCACATTCTGGTACTCGCCTTGCCCGCTCTCGATTCCGGCACCGCGCCTGCCACACCGTCCGCGGAGGACCTGACCGATCTGGCCAGCCTCAACCATCCGGCCTGCCTACAGCGGTTCCCCACCATGGACCTGCTCGCCGCGAACGCCGACTACCAGCGCCTGTTCCCCGGCCTCGGCGCCGGCGTCAACATGCTCGAGTGGATGTTCCTCGACCCGGCGGCGAAGAAGGTCTTCATCGACTGGACCACCGAAGCCCAGCTCCTGGTCCACGCCTTCCGCATGCTCGCCCCGCTCGCGCCAACCCAGCGTGTCACCGCGATCACCGAATCCTGCGGTCAATCCCCCGACTGGGATCCCGTGTGGACCAGCGACGTCCGCCCCCAGGACATCGCCCGCAGGCACCTGCGTGTCCGCGAGCGCAGCACCGGCATCGAACGCCGCATGCTCCTGCGCATCTACGACCCGGCCTTCCCCACCCGCCCCTGGTGGCTCTACCGCCTGATCCCCGCGCGCTAGAGCCACCGCCGAAACGAAGAAACCGCCGCGGAGAGATGCCAGGAGGCACTCACCGCGGCGGCTTCGCACGCATGTGTGGCTGATTACGGCAGCGGCTTGGTCTCGCCCGAGCCGGAGCTCAACAGGTTGCTCAGGCCGGTAACCAGGTTCGCGG